>JAGWKW010000237.1 GCA_028865155.1 Alphaproteobacteria bacterium | reverse complement strand
TATCGTACGTCCGGAAAAACGCATGGCGTTCTGGGCATCAATCTTGCCAAGAACAAGGAAACCGAAAAAGCCGCCGACGATTACGTCAAGGGCGTCGAAACATTCGCAGGACAAGCCGATTTCCTGACCGTCAATGTCTCCTCGCCGAATACGCCGGGATTGCGCGACGCGCAGGAACGCGACACGCTGGCGGAATTGCTGGCGCGCGTCACAGCCGCGCGCGCGGCAAGCGGCCATCGCCCGCTTCTGTTCCTGAAAATCGCGCCGGACATCACCGACGCGCAGGCCGCCGACATAGCAGAAGTCGCGCTCGCTTCCGGTATCGACGGCATGATCGTCGGCAACACGACCGTCTCGCGCCCTTCTTCAATCCCTGCCGATATCGCCAAGGAAGCAGGCGGGCTTTCGGGCAGGCCTTTGTTCGATCTTTCGACGAAAATTCTTGGGCAGATGTACAAACTGACCGAAGGCAAATTACCGTTGATCGGCTGCGGCGGAATCTCCAACGGCGCGGATGCCTATGCCAAAATCCGCGCGGGCGCGGGATTGCTGCAGATTTACAGCGCGCTTGTTTATCACGGGCCGTTCGTCGTTTCGCGTATCGCGAACGAACTTGCCGCGCTATTGCGCCGCGACGGCTTTGCACACATGTCCGACGCCGTTGGCGCAGACGTCAAGCTCTGATTGAAGCCATCGCATAAGACACAACCCTGCGCTGCACATCAATCTTCATAATTTTGAAACCATGATATTAACTATTAACGGTAGGAACATACCTATATTTGTTGTAAGTCATTGAAACTATTAAAATAATTTCTATTCCGGAATTTTGCTGTACACTCAATTTTATAGCAAGTTTGCAAGATATTTCGTCCAACCCGGACAACGAGATTTTGGAAACGCCATGTTTATATGGAGAAAACATATGCTGATGAATGCCGCCAGAATCGACAATCTGGACGAACTGGATATCGAATTCGCCCCCTCAACAGAAACCAGCCCCGCGCTGGACTGCCTGAACAGCTTCATGCGGGCAGCGGCCAACGGCCAGGAAGCCGCGCAATGCATCGGCTATGCCTATGAGTTCGATTTCCGCGAACCGGATTACATGATCTTTACGGCCCCGCAGAATGGGCAGAAGCATGAATATCTGATCCCTGTCAGCCATCAATGGGAATGGAAAAACGGCGCCGCGAGCTACGCCGGCAGTACGGCCGCGCCGTACAAGGCAATGAAAATCGCGGCGCGCCGCGCGGAACGCCATAACAGGCAGATCGCGGCCTATGCGCCCGGCATCCATTTAGGCGCGGTGGCGGAATGCGCCATTTGCGATGCGATCATGCAGGCCTTGCGCCGCTATATGGGCACGGCGACGGGCTACAGGCTCAAATGCGTGATCGAAGGCTAAGCATGTTTTGAGTGGCGCGCCCGAAGAGATTCGAACTCCTAACCGCCAGATTCGTAGTCTGATGCTCTATCCAGTTGAGCTACGGGCGCGCAAGTCTTGGAAGGCGCGCAAACTAGCGAAAAAGCCGGTGAATTGCAAAGTTTTTGTGGGGCGCGATTTTCGCTATGGTTTTTCGGGCTTTTTTGCGCCACAAAGAAAGCCGTTTCCCCTCTTTTTTTGCTTTTTAACGCCGCCCCATGTCCGAAAACACGCCCCTTCTTTCCGTGGTCATCCCCCTCCTCGACGAATCCGGCAATGTCCTGCCGTTGATCGAGGAAATCAGCGCCGCGCTGCGGAACTACACGCACGTGGGCGCCGCGTTCGAAATCGTCTGCGTCGATGACGGCAGCACGGATACCACGGCTGCCGAAGTACTCGAGGCACGGCAGGCCCATCCGCATGTGCGGCTGATCAAACATCAAAAACGCTTGGGCATGAGTGCGGCAATACGAAACGGCATACGCCGCGCCCGCGCGACATGGGTCATGACGATCGACGGCGACCGCCAGAACGACCCCGCCGATGCGCCGCGCCTGCTCGATCTGGGCTGGATGAAGGGGCGCGACAACAAAATTCTGGTCGCGGGCATTCGCGTCAATCGCCGCGATACAGCAGGCAAGCGGATCGCCAGCCGCATGGCCAACAAAGTCCGCAAATTCCTGCTTCACGACAATTGCCCCGATACCGGATGCAGCCTCAAGCTGTTCCCGCGCGATTCGTATCTGGAATTGCCGTTTTTCAATGGGTTGCACCGTTTTATGCCAGCATTGCTTAAACATTACGGGCATGAATGCATTTTCACCCCCGTGAACGACCGCCCGCGCGAGCATGGCGCGTCGAAGTCGGATTTTCTTGGCCGCGCGGTGCGCGGGGCGTACGATCTGCTCGGCGTGATCTGGCTGATCCGCCATACGTCCGAACCTCTGCGCGGCGAGGAAATAACCTGACGACGATAAAGTGACGGAGACGAACATGAAAAAATTCATCCTTGCCTTGGCCGTGCTT
>JAGWKW010000022.1 GCA_028865155.1 Alphaproteobacteria bacterium | reverse complement strand
TTGTTGCCTATCACGGCCTGCCCGAAGCCCGCTATCCGCTCGCCGACATGCGCGGGCTTGCCGAAAGCGGCGACGATCCGCGCAAGCTTGAAATCCTGATCAGCGAAAGCCTGCTGCATCTTGCGCGCGATCTGAGCGGCGAGGATTTCGACATGGCCGCCCTTTATCCGGAGTGGCGCATAGACCGCAAGCAGGCCGATATCCCGGCCCTGCTCGAAGCCGCCGTCGAAAAGCACAAACTGGATGCGCTTTTCGACAGGCTTGCGCCGCGTGCGCCTGCCTATGCCGCGCTGGCCGGGTATTTGCGCGATTACCGCGCCATCGCAGCGAAAGGCGGATGGAAGCCCATCGAACCGGAGCCGGCCTTGCGTTTGCACGACGCGGACGCGCGCGTGGCGCAACTGCGCGCACGGCTTGAGGCCGAAGGTTATAAAGCGCCGCCGACGGGCGGGCATGACAAGGATTTCGGCGCAGTGCTTCGACAGCAGCTCGTCGCGTATCAGCGCCGCAACGGGCTTGTTCCCGACGGCGATGCGGGCGCGAAGACGCTGGCGGCGCTGAATGTTCCGGTCGCGGCGCGCATCGAACAAATCCGCGCCACTATGGAGCGCTGGCGCCACATGCCGCGCAGCTACCCGCCTGCACGCTATGTCCGGGTGAATATCCCCGCTTTCACTGTCGATATTTTCGAAAACGGCGACGATATTTATCGCGGCCAGGCCATCGTTGGGCGGCCCGACCGGCACACGCCTTTCATCGACAGCTCCATTACCGTTCTGACCGTCAATCCGCCATGGCGCGTTCCGGTCAGCATTGCGCGCAAGGACATATTGCCCAAATTGCGGCACGATCCGGATTATCTGGAAAAACTCGATATCGTCATCGCCGGGCGCGACGGCGACCCGTTCGGAACCGGGATCGACTGGGCCGACATGAAGCCGTCGGATTTCCATTACCGGCTGCGACAGATGCCGGGCGATATGAACAGCCTCGGCAAGCTTAAATTCAGTTTCGCCAATCCGTTCGATGTTTATATGCATGGCACGCCGCACCGGGAATTGTTCTCCAGATCGGAGCGTGCTTTCAGCTCCGGCTGCGTGCGGCTCGAAGATCCGTTGCGGGTGGCCGAATTGCTGCTCGACGGAACTTCGGATTCCGACGGCGGGTCATGGGATGCGGCGCATATCGAGGCCGCCATCGAGGCGGGGGAAACGCGCTGGGTCGATCTGGCGCGCCCGATTCCCGTTTATTTTGTTTATGAAACTGTCTTTTCCGGCGATGACGGGCAAATAAATTTCCGAAAAGATATATATGGTTACGATGCGAAGCTTAAAGATTGGTTCACCACGGGCGCTTATAATAAGGCCTGTTGTGCGGCGCACAGCCCGCCTCTAAAATAAGAGGGAAACAGAACGAACTGCATGACGAATTTCCACGACCCTTCGCGCCGCGCTTTCCTTGGCGCCGGCCTTGCCGCCGTCGGCTGCGGCATCGCCGCGCCGGCTTTGGCCGCGCCGCGGCGCTTGCTGCTGCCGAAGGGGAAGCCGCGCGCTTTATCCTTTTACAATCTGCACACCGATGAAAAGCTGCATGTCACGTACTGGAAAGACGGGCGGTATGACCGCACGGCGTGGGGGCGGATCAACCATATCCTGCGCGACCATTATTCGGGCGATACGCATGTCATGGATTTGCGCCTGATCGATCTGGTTCACGATTTGCAAACGCGGCTTGGCAACGACAGGCCGGTCGACATTATTTCAGGCTACCGTTCGCCCGCGACCAACCATCTTCTGAGGGAACGCGGCGGCGGCGTTGCCAAGCACAGCTATCACATGCGCGGCATGGCGGTGGATATCAGGCTGGATGGAACTTCATTGTCGCATCTGCACAATACTGCGCTTGCGATGCGGCGCGGCGGCGTGGGGTATTACCCTTCGTCCGACTTCGTCCATGTCGATGTCGGCCCGGTGCGGCGCTGGGGCTAGTTTTTAGCCGCCCTTGCCGCTTTCAGTTTCTGGAAATCTTCGCCTGCATGATGGGAAGATCGTGTCAGGGGCGAGCTTGAGACCATCAAAAATCCCTTGGCGCGCGCCAGCGTCGCATAGCTGTCGAATTCGTCCGGGGGCACGAAACGGTCGATGGCCGCGTGTTTGGGCGTGGGCTGCAGATACTGGCCGACGGTCAGAAAATCGACATCCGCCGCGCGCAGATCGTCCATCACCTGCCCGATTTCCTCGCGCGTTTCGCCAAGCCCCGCCATCAGGCCGGATTTGGTAAAAATCGACGGATCGATGTCCTTGACCTTTTTCAAAAGATTCAGCGAGGTGAAATAGCGCGCGCCGGGGCGGATCGAAGTGTAAAGCCGCGGCACGGTTTCGAGATTGTGGTTGAACACGTCCGGTTTCGCCGCCGCGACGATTTCGATTGCGCCGTCCTTTTTCATGAAGTCCGGCGTCAGGATTTCGATGGAACATTGCGGCGCGGCCTTGCGGATGGCACGGATGGTTTGAGCGAAATGTTCCGCGCCGCCGTCGGGCAGATCGTCGCGATCGACCGAGGTCACGACGACATGATGCAGCCCCATCTGCGCGACGGCTTCGGCGACATTGTTTGGTTCGGCAGCATCGAGCGCGGACGGTTTGCCGGTCGCAACATTGCAGAAGGCGCAGGCGCGCGTGCAGACTGCCCCCATAATCATGAAGGTCGCGTGTTTCTGTTTCCAGCATTCGCCGATATTGGGGCATGCCGCTTCCTCGCACACCGTGTGCAGTTTGAGGCCGCGCATCAATTCGTGCGTTTCGAGATATTCCGGGCTGGTCGGCGCCTTGACGCGAATCCAGTCCGGGCGCGGCGGCGAGGCGTTGTCGGGCTTGTGCGCTTTTTCCGGATGGCGCAGGGCTTTGAAGTCGAAATTCATCGGAATTCCCAAAATGGCGCGCACGATATGAGCGGCTTAAAATCCAAGCCTGAGTTTTAGTCCAATTCACGTTTGCCTGCAAGAAACGGCATTTAAGGCTAACGCCCCGGTTTGACCGGGAAAATGGACGAAGCGGAAAGATATGATAAAAAGGCCCATGGTCAGGTTTTACGTTATCGCTAACTGCCAGTTTGAATCCATCACGCTGCTGCTGCGGCACATGGTTGCCGATGCCGTTGTCGACGGCATGGACGTGACCAGCCGCGGCGTGGATGAGGAAGCCGCGTCGAACGAAGCGAACCGGCATATGGAAGAGGCGGATTTCATCATTATCCAGCCTGGAGGCAAGGGCATCTTCGACGACCGGCTGGTCAGGCAGCGTTTTCCCGGCAAGGCGCTTGTCATCGCAGGGTTGTTTTTTCGTGGGCTGCATCCGGATTGCTGTTATGTCGGCGCTTTCGAAGACCGTTTTCAGAATCCGAGCCTTTATCACAGTGTCGCCGTTCTCGACGCCTATGTGCGGGGGGTGTCGGAAAAAGCGGCCGTCCAGTCCTTCAACATCGAAAATTTCGAGCGGCTGGGATTGCTGGGTGCGTGGGTGTCGAGCCTCGATGAAATGCGGCGGCGCGACCGGGCGATCGACCTTCCGGCGGCGGCTTTTGTCGAGGAATATTGCCGCGAATTTTGCGGCTTCCTGAGCATGAACCATCCCGGCCTCGGCTTGATGCATCAATATATAGCGGCAGCGCTGCGGCAAATCGGCGTTTCGTTTCGCCCCATGAATTTGGCGGCAATGGCGGACCCTTTGGCCGCGCAGGATGTTTTGCCGGTGCATGACTTCATCGCCGAACATTACGGCCTGCCCTACCGCACGACGCAGCATTGGATGATCGGCCATTTGGGCAAAAAATACCTGACACGGGAAGATTATGTGCGGCGCTGTTATGAAGCGTACCGCAAGGCGGATCCGGCCCGGCTGAAAATTCATTCACCGGTCGATCTGGTCGCCGCGCTGCGGGCACAGCCCTGCTTTGCGCATCTGGTCGATCCGCAGCAGCCGGAAATTCGGGAAGCATGATAAAGAATGGCGCGAGTGACGGGACTTGAACCCGCGACCTCCGGCGTGACAGGCCGGCGCTCTAACCAACTGAGCTACACCCGCATAAGGACGGGGATTGCCCCGTTCGACAGGCGGCAAGGTTTAGGCAAAGCGCCGCGCCCTGTCAACGCAGAAATGCCCTTTTACCAATATATTCCGGCAGTTTGAAAACCCTAAAAAAGTTTTTGCCGCATCTGCTTGGTCTGTTTGTTCTTTTTCGGTGCGGCGGCGAAAACTTTTCTCGGGTTTTACAAACGGCACGGTATAGATTATTGGCCGAATATGCCTTTGATCAGCGAATTGCCGATGTTTTTGATCGTCTTCCCCGCCCGGTCCACCGGGTTCGCAGGCAGAATCGAAGAAGACGGCGCCGCCTTGGGATGGTCGAGCGTGTAGACGCAGGCATTCTGTCCCGCGGGCGCGGTTTGGATATCCGGCACGCCGCTGTTGCCCGCAAGATCGACATTGCCATTCTCAAGATTGCCGAGAACGTTGCCGACGAGATTTTTGACCGCGCCGACGGCATCGACCGAATAGCTCGGCTGCGCAAGCGTGCCGCCGATGGTCAAGGGCGGTACGATGCCGCCGATGTCGACCAACTTGGTCTTGGCGTGAAGCACGAGCGCGACGGTTTCGGCGCCGAGATTGACGCCGCCTTTGCCCGCGACGGTCGAAGCCGCCGAGTCGACGAGGATGCCGTTGTCATGGAGAATGCCGTTCTTGGCGATGAAGCGCGCCGCGAGGCAGTTGATCGCCGAGTCTCCGCCCTTGGGCGCGAATATGGCCGCAAGCGCCGAGGAAATGTCGGAGACGGCGCCGCCCATGATCTCGCCTTTTTCGGCGGTGATGGTGACGATGCCGTCGAGGCCGGAGGCGATGGCATGCGTGCTGTCGCCCTGCCCTTCGAGCTGGATATTTGCGCTGGCCTGGCCGCTCATGAATGGCGACATGCCGCCGAGTTTTTGCAATGCGCCGAGATCGACGCCTTTGCCGATGACGCCGAGCGTCAGATGCGCCGGGCTGCGCGACGCGTCGAGCTTGAGTTGCGCTTCGACTGGCTTGCCGCCGACCATCGCCTTGACCGGTGCAAGCGTCAGGTTGCCGTTGGCCAGCGTCAGTTTGGCCGTCACGTTTTTAAGGTCGCCCTTGCCGACGACAAGGTCGCCCACCGACACGCCGACATCGACATTGGCGGATTTAAGCGCGGCGAGCGGCAATGGTGTACTGCTGAAAACGCGTTTGGGGCCGGACGATGCAGGAGCCGATGCGTTTGCGGAAGGCGCGTTTGCGTTGTTCGAGGCCAGTGCAGATTTGAAATCCGCCGGATCGAGGCGGTCGCTTTGCATTTCGCCGCGCAGAAAGGGTTTTTCTCCGCCCCATGATGCGGACAGATGGCCGGTGATCTTGCTGCCGCCCGCCGACAGCGTATAGGATGTGATGTCGGCCTTGCTTGCGTTGGGGTCGGCTTTGCCCTGCGCCGTCAGCGCAAGCCCGCCATAAGTCAGGGTCGCGTCAAACGGAAAAGACGACAGGTCGAGCAGGTTGGTGATGCCCGTCTTGGCGTTGACGACCAAAGGCGTGCCGTCGATGTCGCCGGTGAAGGCCAGAACCGCGCCCGCGCCTTGCGTGTCGAGCGTCAGGTCTTTGATTTTGTAGGAACTGGTTTTGCCGTCCGCGCCGCGCATGGCGAGGCTGCTGTTCATGATATGCACATTGCCGACGCTGAGCGATGACGCACTGGCGCTGCCGGATTTCTTTGCAGACGGCGCGGCTTTTTCTTCTTTCGCTTTTTCCTTAGCAGGACCGAATGTCCAGTTATGGAGGCCTGCCGCGTTGGTTTCGAGCAGGATGTCGGCGTTTTCGATGGTCAGGCTTTTGACCTCGATGTCATGCGACAGAAGCGGCAGCAGCCCGACGCCGATTTCGAATGTGCCCATTTTGGCCATGTCGGAACGGCTGGCCCAGGCCGGATTGCCGATGGATGCGTTTTGAATGGAAATGTCGACCCCGCCGAGGTTAAGCGAGAAAGCGATGGGCCCGTTCAGTTCGACCTTGCGGCCTGTTTTGTCGCTGAGCAGCTTGACGATTTGCGGGCGGTATTTGTTGGCGTCGAGCGTATGGATGAAAATCGACAGGCCGGCGAAAACCACGACGACGAGGACGACCAGAGTGGCGATGATCTTGAACAGGGTTTTCATGCTTTAAGCCTCCGAGAAGTCGGCGTCGGCGTTAGCGTCAAAGCCGAACCATTTCCATGTTTTGCGCATGTCCGGCCCCAGCGGAGCCGTCGCGTCGATGATACCCCGGCGCGGGTGCGGAATTATGATGCGGCGCGCATGAAGGTGCAAGCCCTTGCCTAATTCATCGGCAGGCATGGTTTCGGGCAACGCTTCGCCATACATACGGTCGCCGATCAGCGGTGCGCCGAGGCTTGCCATATGGACGCGAAGCTGGTGCGTACGCCCTGTCACCGGCCACATCGCGACGAATGCCGCCTGCGCGCGCGCTTTTTCCATAATCTGATACAGCGTGACGGCGTTTTTCGCGCCTTCGGTTTTCGGCCCGACGATTTCCATTTTTTCGCCGCGCCGGATAAGCGCGGTTTCGATGCGGCCTTTTTCCGGCTTGGGCACACCCAGCGTGACGCCCCAGTAGATTTTCTGCGTATCGCGGCGGCGGAAAGACTCCGTCAGCCTTGTCGCGGCGAATGGCGTTTTGGCGACAAGAAGGATGCCGCTCGTGTCGCGGTCGAGGCGGTGGACGAGTTTCGGTTTACCGTGCTTGGGCGAAGAAAGCGCGGCGAGCATGGCATCGATGCTGTCGCGGATGCCGGTGCCGCCCTGCACCGCCAACCCTGCCGGTTTGTTCAGCACCAGAACGTCGTCGTCTTCGAACAGGATGAGTTTTTTAATGTCGTTCGCGTCGCGCGCGGATTTTTGCGTCTTTTCGGTTTTCTGCGGTGCGGCGGCCTGCGGCGGAACGCGGATGCCCTGCCCGGCTTCGAGCCGCGTGCCGGTTTCGGCGCGTTTGCCCTCGACGCGCACCTGCCCGGTGCGCAGCATTTTCTGCAACTGGCCGTGGGTTACGTCCGGGAAATGCCGTTTGAACCACCGGTCGAGCCTGATGCCGGCTTCATCGCTTTCGACTTCGCGCGTTTGAAGTTTGGACATGTCAGACGATTTTCCACATCAACGGCGACGGCGGAACGAAAGGCGTGATGCATTGCCCGTCTGCGGTTTCGATTGGCGCGGCGATTTCTATCGGCGCAGTTTGTTTTTGCAGCGTCACTTTTTCCGCATTGACCGGAAAGCCGTAGAAAGCCGGGCCGTTGCGGCTGGCGAAAATTTCGAAATTTGCGATTTTGCCCGCATCGTCGAAACATTGCGCGTAAAGTTCCAAGGCTTGCGGCGCGCAGAAAATCCCTGCGCAGCCGCAGGCGGATTCTTTCGCCGTGTCGGCGTGCGGCGCCGTGTCGGTGCCGAGGAAAAACATCGGCTTGCCCGACGTCGCCGCCTTGACCAGCGCCTGCCGGTGCTGTTCGCGTTTGGCCACGGGCAGGCAGTAATAATGCGGACGGATGCCGCCCGCGAACATCGCGTTGCGGTTGACATGAAGATGGTGCGGCGTGATCGTCGCGGCCAGCGTCTTGCCGCCGTTTTCGGCGACATAGGAAGCCGCCTGTTCGGTCGTGATATGTTCGAACACGATTTTGAGTTCGGGGAAATCGCGGCGCAACGGGATCAGCGTCCGGTCGATAAAGACGGCTTCGCGGTCGAAAATATCGATGTCCTTGCCGACCGTTTCGCCATGAACCAGAAGCGGCATGCCGATTTTCTGCATCCGCTCCAGAACCGGGTAGATTTTTTTGACGTCGGAAACGCCATGCTCGGCATTGGTCGTGGCGTTGGCCGGGTAAAGCTTGGCGGCGGTTACGATTCCATCCGCATGGCCTTGCGCGAGATCGTCCGCATCGGTCGCGTCGGTGAGGTACAGCGTCATCAATGGCGTGAACCCCGAACCGGGTGGCAACAGCGCCAGAATTTGGTCGCGGTAAGCGGCGACGGCTTTTGACGTCGTAACCGGGGGGCGCAAATTAGGCATGACGATGGCGCGCACGAAGCTCCGCGCCGTATAGGGCAGCACCGCGCGCAGCATCGCGCCGTCGCGCAAATGGACGTGCCAGTCGTCGGGTTTGGGGATAACAATCGTCGTTTCCGGCATGGATAACCTGTGCTATTGTCCGTCCGCTTGAAAACCCGAAAAAGTTTTTCGTCGCCGTGACGAAAGAACTTAACAAAACCAAATGGGCGCGGCCAAAAACTTTTTCGGGTTTTCAAGTTGACGGTGTATTATGTTGTGCGCCACCCCTTCGTACCACTATTACCACGTTCCGCCAATGTCTTCCGTCTTTGCCCATCGCCATCTGCTCGACATCGAACGGCTGTCCAAAGCCGATATCGAGGCCATCCTCGACCTCGCGGCGCGCTATGCAGCCCAGAACCGCAGCGCGAACAAAACCTGCGACCGGCTGAAGGGCAAGGCCATCATCAACCTGTTTTTCGAGGATTCGACCCGCACCCGCGCTTCGTTCGAACTGGCGGCCAAGCGGCTCGGCGCCGATACGGTCAATATCCCCGTCGAGACAAGCTCGATCAAAAAAGGCGAGACGCTGCTCGACACCGTGCTGACGCTCGACGCGATGCAGATCGACGGCATCGTCATGCGCCATAACGAAGACGGCGCGCCGCATTTCGTCGCACCGCATGTCAAGGCGCATATCATCAATGCGGGCGACGGGAAGAACGAGCATCCGACACAGGCGCTGCTCGACGCGCTGACGATTTTGCGGCACAAAAAGAAGATCGACGGTTTGACGGTCGCGATTTGCGGCGATGTCGCGCACAGCCGCGTGGCACGGTCGAATGCGGTGCTGTTGGCCAAACTGGGCGCGAAGGTGCGGCTGGTCGCCCCGCCCGTTTTTGCCCTGCCGAATTTCGGCAACCTGAATGTCGAATGCTCCGATGACATGCAGAAGGGATTGGCTGGTGCGGATGTCGTGATGGCGCTGCGCATCCAGCGCGAACGCATCGGCGCAAGCGAACAGAAAATCGACACCGACGATTATGCGCGCGCCTATCGCCTCGACCATACGCGCATCGGCGCGGCAAAACCCGACGCCATCGTCATGCATCCCGGCCCCGCCAATCGCGGCGTCGAGATCACCGACGAGCTGGCCGACGACCCGGAACGCAGCGTCATCCGCGAACAGGTCGAGATGGGCGTCGCCGTGCGCATGGCCGTGCTGGATTTGCTGCTGTCCGGACAGGAAAACGGCCATGGCGCTTAAAGGCCTCGTCCCCGAACTTTATTGCTCCGACTTCGAGCGCACGTTCGATTTCTATACGGCGAAGCTTGGCTTTACCGCCCTGTATCAGCGCCCGGAAGAAAGGTTTGCCTATCTGGAACGCGAAGGCTCCCAGATCATGATCGAAGAACTTGGGGCAGCACGCGAATGGATTTCCGGGGAGTTGGCCTATCCTTTCGGACGCGGCATCAATTTCCAGATTGCGGCTTCGGACGCGCAAACCCTTCACGATTCCCTGCAACGGGCCGGATACGAATTTTTTCTTCCCCTCGAAGATAAATGGTATCGTAAAGACACCGCCTATGTCGGCAACCGACAATTCATCGTTCAGGATCCCGACGGTTATCTTCTTCGTTTTGCGCAAGATCTCGGCGCAAAAACGGCGCAGGAAATTGAAGCCATGGAGAATACGCAATGATGCTCGCGGCTGTTTTCGTCTTCGCCTATCTGCTCGGCAGCATTCCGTTCGGGCTTTTGCTGACGCGGGTTGCCGGGCTGGGGGATATACGCGCGATAGGTTCCGGCAATATCGGGGCGACCAATGTTCTTCGCACCGGAAATAAAAAAATCGCTGCGCTGACTTTGTTTCTTGACGGGCTTAAAGGGCTGGCCGCCGTGCTGATCGCGCAACATGTCATGCCGGGCCCTGGCGCAGCGATTGCGGCCATCGGCGCGTTACTGGGCCATATGTTTCCGGTCTGGCTGCGCTTCAAGGGCGGCAAGGGCGTCGCGACCGGCATCGGCGCGTTGCTGGGGCTGAACGGACTTGCGGGCATTGCCGTTACGTTGGTCTGGCTGATTATGGCCAAGCGGTTCCGCATCTCCTCGCTCGCCGCTTTGGTTGCGTTCGGTACTGCGCCGCTTTGGGTCATTGCGTTCGGGCGCGCCGATCTGGCCATGCTCGTGCTGGCGATGGCCGCGCTGATTTTCCTTCGCCACCGCGCGAATATACGCCGCCTTTTCCTGCATACCGAGCCGAAGATCGGGCATAAAGATGACCCCTCCCCGCCCCCTGAGCGAGACTGAGAAACGCGACTGGCTGCGCCTTTCCCGCACTGAAAATGTCGGCCCCATCACCTTCCGGCAGTTGCTGCGACGGTACGGGTCGGCGCGCGCCGCGCTTGACGCCTTGCCGCAACTGGCGGCGCGCGGCGGCAAGAAGAATTTCAAAATCCCGGCGGTGGCCGAAATCGACGACGAGATTGCGCGCGCGAAGAAACTGAACATCGCTTTCATCGCGTGGGGCGAACCCGATTATCCCGAAGCGCTGGCTGCCATCGAAGATGCGCCGCCGATCATTGCCGCACGCGGGCATGTTTCCCTTTTGAACAAGCGCGGCATCGGCATCGTCGGCGCACGCAACGCGTCGCTGAACGGGCGCAAGATGGCCGAGATGCTCGCCCGCGATTTGGGCGCGCAGAATATCGTTGTGGTTTCGGGCCTTGCGCGCGGCATCGATACGGCGGCGCATGAAGCCGCCTTGCCGACCGGAACCATTGCCGTTCTGGCGGGCGGGGTCGATGTCGTGTACCCGCAGGAGAACCAGAAACTTTACGACCGGATTGCGGAAACGGGCTGCATCCTGTCCGACATGCCGCTGGGCGTCGAACCGTTTTCCAAGCTTTTTCCGAGGCGTAATCGGATTATTTCAGGTTTGAGCTTAGGCGTCGTGGTGGTCGAGGCGGCGCAGAAATCCGGCTCGCTGATCACGGCGCGGATGGCGCTCGAACAGGGGCGCGAGGTGTTCGCCGTGCCGGGTTCGCCGCTCGACCCGCGCTGCGGCGGAACCAATGATTTGATCCGGCAGGGTGCGGTTCTGACCGAAAGTGCGACCGACATCCTGAACCACATCCATGCCATGCCGCGACGGCTGGCCGAACCGGAAGGCGGCGATTTTGGCGCGCCGGAAGCGATGCCGGACGATGTCGCCATCGACGCGGCACGGGATGTCATTTTGGAAAATCTTAGCCCGTCGCCCGTTTCCATCGACGAGCTTGCCCGCAGCCTCGCCCTGCCCGCCGCTGTCGTGTTAACCGTGCTGCTGGAACTGGAATTGGCAGGGCGGATCGAACGGCAGGCGGGGCATAGGGTCGTATTGATCGGATAGTTTACGGCTTCGGCGCCAACTTCGCCTTTATGCCACGCGGTTCGCCGCGCACGCCATATTCGAACACGGACTCGTCAGCCATCGGAAAAAGGCACTTGTTGTCGGCGGAAATATACGGCTTGCCGTGACGCCCGATTTTTTCGCGCAAATCCACGACAAAAACTTTGCCTTCCTGCCCGGTCTTGCGGGTAATGTCCGTGCAAACGGGTTTTGTGTCGTTCGGCAACGGATAGGCAAACACCTTGTCGAAATTTTCTGCCCCTTCGATTACGCCTGCATCTGGATTTGTGCCATATCCCCATTTGAAAAGCGTCTTGAGATTGAAGCCGTTCGCCTTCAAACGGTCATACAGCGCATTAGGCGTTTCCTCGTCGTAGAATATGGCAACGACCG
>JAGWKW010000021.1 GCA_028865155.1 Alphaproteobacteria bacterium | reverse complement strand
TACAATTTCTCGAATTTCATCGACAACAACAACGGCGGCTTCGCTTTTCAGGGATGGACCGTCAGGAATGTCGGCGGCACGAACTATCTGAGATCGGGCGTCTATGCCTTGCCGCCCAGCAACCAGGCGCATAATTTCACCGGCGAGATCGGCTACAACATGACACCGGCGACGCGCTTCGACGGAACCTTCGTTTACGGGCTGCAATTGCAAAACGACCCGTTCGTGGCGGCGACGCAGAACAGCTATGTCACCGGCGACCCGACGATGTCGGCACAGCTTGCCTCCAACCCAGGTTCGCTGAACGGCCTCGTGCAGACTTTTTTCGGCAAGGCAGGCGTGTCGTCGCGCCCGATCTCGAAGCTCGACCTGCATGCCGACTATACGACGGATGTGCGTGCCCCGGCCACATCGTCGATGTGGATTTACGGCAATCCGACCGACAACACATCCCTCAAATACCGCGAAGCGGTGCCGGAAGGATGGATGAAGCAGAGCGTCGAGCTGAAAGCCGGGTACCATGTCACGCCTTCGACCCGCGTGACCCTCGGTTACGCTTTCCGCGACAACCAGCGTTCCAACGCCATCACCCACGAGACGCAGGAAAACGAAGGATCCGTCAAAGTCCACACGATGTTCACGGACAACCTTCTGGGAAGCATAGGGTACACCTACAATGACCGGACGGCGTCGACGCCCGATTTCAGCCTGTGGAACTATCAGATCAACTCGGATTGCGGAAGCAGCGTAAGCGGCACGCTCGGTTGCCAGCAGGTTCCGTTCTACGAGGCGGCGCGCACGGAAAACGCCGTCAGCCTCAATCTGATGGATAACATCACCCATGCGACGTCGGCCAACCTGTTCGTCAAATTCGCCGACGATCAATACCACACCGACAACGCCGTCTATAGCGGCGTCACCAACCCGTCGGTCGGCCTCAATCACGACTATAACCTGCAGATCGCGCCGAGCGTGAACTACCGCCTGTCCGACAGCATAGAAACGCATGTCTTTTACAGCTTCATGCGCGACTACCGCAGTATGCGGGCGCTCAATAACGCCACCAATCCGACCACGCCGGGCGTTGGCTATTATAGCGAAACGTCGGTTTACGACATTCATACCGCAGGCGTCGGCGGCGACTGGAAGGCGACGGACAAATGGAAATTCGGCGCGGATTACACGGTCTCTTACGGCGACCAGAGATTCAGCCAGAACGGCAGCTGGGACACGACCGAAGCCGGGCAGACCTATGGCGGCGACCCGTCCCTCAGCGCCGGTTCGATGGATCATGTCCTCCGCCTGCATGCGAGCTACGACTACACGAAGGCGATGCAGTTCTATGCCGGCTACGAATTCGATAGCCTGGATATGAGCGATTGGGCCCTGACCGGAGCCTCGGTCGGCCAGATTCTGACCGGGGACGTGCCTGCCAGATATAACGTTTCCACTATCCTGACAGGCCTCAAACTAAAATTCTAAGCCGCAAACGCGCGAAGGCGATCCGGGGGATTTATGGATTGTCTTCGCGTCCGTCATGAAATATAACGCCCGAGATCGGAAAGGCTTTTATTCCAATGATTCCCGAACTCGGCCATTTCGCCCTTATCCTCGCTCTTTTCGTCGCGCTTGTGCAGGCCGTCGTGCCTATGATCGGCGCGTCGCGCGGCGACAGGGCATGGATGGGCGTCGCCTCTTCCGCCGCCGCCGCCCAATTCGCGCTTGTCACGCTGGCGTTCGGGTGCCTTGTGTGGTGTTACGTCGTCAGCGACTTTTCCGTCCTGAACGTGGCGCAGAACAGCCACACCGACAAACCGCTGCTCTATAAAATAACCGGCGTTTGGGGCAATCACGAAGGCTCCATGCTGCTGTGGGTGTTCATTCTGTCGGTCTACGGCATGGCGGCGGCCCTGTTCGGCAGGAACCTGCCGCCGACGCTGCGCGCCCGCGCGCTGGCGGTGCAAGGGCTGGTCGCTTTCGGCTTCCTTGTTTTCATCCTTTTGACCTCGAACCCGTTTCTGCGGCTCGATCCCGCGCCGCCGAACGGCATGGGCATGAACCCTCTGCTGCAGGATCCGGGGCTGGCCTTCCATCCGCCGTTCCTCTATCTCGGCTATGTCGGGTTTTCGATGGCTTATTCCTTCGCCGTCGCCGCACTGATCGAAGGCCGGGTCGATGCCGTCTGGGCGCGGTGGGTAAGGCCATGGGTGCTGGCGGCGTGGTGCTTCCTGACGGTGGGCATCGTCGGCGGTTCGTGGTGGGCCTATTATACTTTGGGCTGGGGCGGCTGGTGGTACTGGGACCCGGTCGAAAACGCGTCGCTGATGCCGTGGCTCGCGGGCACGGCCTTGCTTCATTCGCTGATCGTGGTCGAACGCCGCGATGCGCTCAAGGCGTGGACGATCCTTCTGACCATCGTGACTTTCTCCCTGTCTTTGCTCGGCACGTTCCTCGTGCGGTCGGGCGTCCTGACCTCCGTCCACAGCTTTGCCGCCGACCCTTCGCGCGGCGTTTTCATCCTCGCCCTGCTGGCGGGCTTTACGGGGCTGTCCCTGACGCTGTTTTCCATCCGCGCGCCGTCGCTCAAGGGCGGCAGCCTGTTCGCGCCGGTTTCGCGCGAAGGCGGATTGCTGCTCAACAACATTTTCCTTAGCGCGGCGATGGGCGCGGTTTTGCTCGGCACGCTTTATCCCCTGTTCATGGACGTGCTGGAGCTCGGCAAGATCTCGGTCGGGCCGCCTTATTTCGACATGGTGTTCATCCCCTTCATGACGCCCGTCATTCTGGCCATGGCGCTCGGCCCCATGCTGGCGTGGAAGCGCGGCAGCCTCAAAACCGCCTTCGCGCGCCTTAGAATATCGCTGGCTCTGGCGGCGGCGGCGATCGCCGTTTTTGCCGCGTTCCATGTTTCCTGGGGCGTCGCCGCGTCGATGGGCATGGCGGTGTGGCTGTTCGCGGGCACGATGGAAACGCTGGCCGAACGCACCGGGTTTTTGCGCGCGCCGTGGCGCGAAACGAAACGCCGTGCGCTCGGCCTGCCGCGCTCCTTCTACGGCATGATCGCGTCGCATGCGGGCATTGCCATCCTGATCGCAGGCATCGCGGGCTCGACCGCGTGGCAATCGGAAAGAATCCAGATCATGCATATCGGGGATTCCGTCGCGCTGGGCGGATACGAGATCAAGCTCGCCAAAGTCGAAGACGGCATCAAAGGGCCGAACTACACGGCGATGCGCGGCATTTTCGACGTCAGCCGGAACGGCGTTCAGGACATAGCCCTGCATCCGGAAAAAAGAACCTACGACGCGCCGCCGCGCACGACGACCAAGGCCGCGACATGGGGCGACTTCCCGCATAATTTATACGCGGTTCTCGGCGACCCGGATCCCAAGGGCGGCTATGTCACGCGGCTTTACGACAAGCCTCTGGTGACATGGATATTCTTCGGCGGCGGACTTATAGCGCTGGGCGGCGGCTTGGCGCTGCTCGACCGGCGTTACCGCGTCGGTGCGCCGACGCGCAGCAAATATGCAGGACGGGACGGCTGATATGAAAAAAGTCTTTGCCATGCTGCCGGTGGCGGTCTTCGCGGTGCTGGTCGGGTTTTTCATCTACCGGCTTGTCCTTATCGACCATGGCGATACGCCCAACCTGATCCCGTCGGTCATGATCGGCAGATCCGCGCCGGCTTTCGACTTGCCGCCCCTGTTCGACGGGCAGCCGCATTTTGCGGCCAAGGATTTGCAGGGCAAAGTTACGCTGATCAACTTCTTCGCCTCGTGGTGCGAGGCTTGCCGCGCGGAACACGGCTTTCTGGGCGAAGTCAAACAGGCGGGCATCCGCCTTATCGGCATCGATTATAAAGACGACCCCAAAGACGCGAAGGCGTGGCTGGCCAGAATGGGCGACCCTTACGACGAAGTCGTAACCGACGCCGATGGCCGCACCGCCATCAATTTCGGCCTCTATGGCGTGCCGGAATCCTACCTGATCGACAAAAAAGGCGTCATCCGCTTCAAACAGACGGGCGAGCTGACGCCCGACGTCATCCGCAGCCAAGTCGTTCCCCTGGCGCGGGAGCTGAGCCGATGAAAATCCGCCGCTTCTTTCTTCTTTTCCTTCTCGGCATCGCCGTCGCGACGGCTTTCGCGGACACGGCGCGCGCCGTCCTGCCCGACGAAATGCTTTCCAACCCCGTGCTGGAACGCCGCGCGCGCAAGATCAGCGAAGGGCTGCGCTGCCTCGTCTGCCAGAACGAGTCGATCGACGATTCCGACGCCGCGCTGGCCCACGATCTTCGCATCCTCGTGCGCAAACGCCTTCTGGCGGGCGACACCGACGCGCAGGTCAAACAGTATATCGTCAGCCGTTACGGCAATTACGTGCTGCTGAAGCCGCCTTTCGATGCCGAAACGCTGGGGCTGTGGTTGGGGCCGGGCGCGCTGCTCCTGTTCGGGGCGGCGGCGGCCGTGTTCTTTTACCGCCGCAAGGACGGCGTTGCCGAAACGCCGCGCCTTTCCGGCGAAGAGCGGGCGCGCCTCGACGCTTTGATGAATGGCGGGCAGGGCGGAGGAGAAAACGCGTCATGATCCTATGGCTGACATTCGCCGCCCTCGCCGCGGCCGTGGTCGTTCTTTTGCTTTATCCCGTCTTTCGCGGCGGCAAGGACGCCGCGGGGCGCATCGCCTATGACATGACCGTCTATCGCGACCAGCTCGCCGAAATCGGCAAGGATGCGGAACGCGGCATGATGACGCCGGAACAGGCCGAGGCGGCGCGCGCGGAAATCTATCGCCGCATGCTGGCCGCCGAAGACGCGGAAAATACGCGCACCGCCGCGTCCTCCCGCCGGGGCATGGGCCGCGTCGCGCGGATCGTCCTCGCCGCTTTTCTGGCCGTCGGCGTTCCGGCCGGCGCGTTTTCCGTCTATGCCGCGCTGGGCAGCCCGTCGCTTCCCGCCAGGCCGTACGCGGCAAGGGCGGACGACCCCGACATTATCGCCAATACCAAGGCCGAAAAACTCGCGGCGCAACTGGAAGCCAATCCCAGCGCCGCAGGGTACAAGAAACTGGGCGACATTTATTTCCTCGCCAACCGCTATGACGAAGCCGCCGCCGCGTACCGCAAGGAAACGGGATTGGCCGGAAACGACGCTGCGGCATGGTCGGCGCTGGGCGAAGCCATGGCGATGGCGAACGACGGCATCATCCTTCCCGGTGCGCGCCACGCTTTCGCCGAAGCTTACCGGCTGAACCGCACCGATGCGCGGACGCGTTTCTATCTGGGGCTGGCCGAGGCGCAGCACGGCGATTTGCGCCGCGCCGTGGCGATCTGGCGCGACCTGCAGAAAGACACGCCCAAAGACGCGCCATGGGCGGCGATGCTGAACGGGCACATAGCGGCGTTTTCGAAACAGGGCGGCTTCGCCCCCGATACCATCGCGCCCCAACCGCCCGACGCGGGGAAGTAAGCGCCGAATATTCCTTATAAAATGCGCCTCATTTTTCAGTTGCCCTATACGGGCAATTCGGCTAAAAACCCTTGTCCCCCACATGGTTAGAATGCTCAACCCGGAAAGAAATTTCCGGGTGGGGGACTTTATAAAAAAGCCATGAGCCGCAATCGGGAACTGCCGCAGTCACGGTTGCGCGAAGCGCAGAGTAGTCGCGGCCGATTTAGGAGTGTAGCTCAATTGGTAGAGCACCGGTCTCCAAAACCGGGGGCTGGGGGTTCGAGCCCCTCCACTCCTGCCATCTGTCACTTGCTTTGCTTGCAAAGCAAGTGACAGATGGCCGCGCCATAGCCGCAAAGCGGCGAAGGCGGGCGCGTCAAGGTTTAAGGGAAAGAGAGCGACGATGGCGACAGAGCAAACGACGGAACAAAGCCAGAAACCCAAAACGGGCCTCGCCGAATTCGCGCGCGAAACCAAGCGCGAAATCGCCAAGGTCACATGGCCGACGCGGCGCGAAATCACCCTGACGACCGTCATGGTGGTCGGGTTCGCGCTTGTCACGGGCCTGTTCTTCCTGGTCGTCGACACGGCTCTGGGCCATGTCGTTTCCACCCTTCTCGGTATGACTTCGTAATTTCAGATAAGAGGCAGCTATGGCACATCGTTGGTACGTCATTCACGTTCATTCGGGTTTCGAGAAAAAGGTCGCGCAGTCGATCCGCGAAACCGCGATCAAGAAGGGGCTGGAAGACAGCTTCTCGGAAATCCTCGTGCCGACCGAGGAAGTCGTCGAACTTCGCCGCGGCGCCAAGGTCAACGCCGAACGCAAATTCTTCCCCGGCTATGTCCTGATCAAAATGGATCTGACCGATGAAAGCTGGCATCTGGTCAAGAACGCGCCCAAGGTCACGGGCTTCCTTGGCGGCGGCGGGCGTCCCGCGCCGATCACCGAAGCCGAGGCGCAGCGCATCCTGAACCAGGTCATCGAAGGCGTCGAGCATCCCAAGCCTGCGGTTATGTTCGAGGTCGGCGAACAGGTGCGCGTCGCCGACGGGCCGTTCGCCTCCTTCACCGGCGTCGTCGAGGAAGTGGACGAGGGCAAGGCCCGCCTCAAGGTCGCGGTGTCGATCTTCGGCCGCGCCACGCCGGTCGAACTGGAATACGGCCAGGTCGAAAAAGTTTAAATCAGTATCTATTATTTATTCTGTTTTCCGGTCTTACGCCGATTTGTCGGTTATGACCCGGTTGCGGCCGTCCTGCTTGGCGCGATAAAGCGCGGCGTCGGCGCGTTCGAACACGCGGTTGGGCGCGCTTTCCAGATCGGGCCGTGTGTCGGCGATGCCGATGCTGATCGTCACCGGCAATTCGCCGCCGTCGGGCAGGGGAACGGGCGTCGCCGCGATGCTGTGCCTTAAACGCTCGGCGATTTTTTCGGCGTTGGGAAGCTGCGTTTCCGGCATGATAACCGCGAATTCCTCGCCGCCCATGCGGACGAAGAAGTCCGAAGGACGGATGGCGGACACGATGCGCCGCGCGACCTCGCGCAGCACGGCGTCGCCTGCGGCATGGCCGTGCGTGTCGTTGACCTTCTTGAAATGATCGATGTCGAGCATCTGTACCGACAGCGATTTGCGCTGTTCGGCGGCGTGCTGCAAAAAGCGCGGCAAATGCGCGTCGAGATAGCGGCGGTTGAACGCGTCGGTCAACGGATCGACCAGCGCCATCTTGATATTTTTCTCGAACCCGTCGCGCATCATGTCGTAATTGCGCTTGTGGCGCAGTTGCGTGCGCGCGCGGGCGAACAGCTCCTGCGCGTCGAACGGACGCATCAAATAATCGTTGGCGCCGAGGTCGAGCCCCTTGGCCACGCGCTCGGTCTCGCCCTGATTGGCGAGCAGCAAAATCGGCACATGCCGCCCCGCCGCGGATGAACGCAGGCGCGGGCAGATCATCAGCCCGTCTTCCTCGCGCAAATCGATGCTGGCGAAGACGACGTCATAGTCATCGGCGGCCAGCGCGGTTTCGGCTTCGGCGACCGACGGCACATGCGCGACATGCGGCGCAATCGCTTTCAGCGTGTCGCGGATCGCCTCGATATCGCTCGGCGCGTCGTCGACGATCAGAATGCGGCCTTCGCCGATATCGGCTTCGCCGCCATGGGGCTGGGGGAAAGGCGCGACCTGCTGCGCCGACGTTTCGCGCAACCGCCATTCGTCCATCAGAACCTTCAGGCGCAAAAGCGAGCGGATGCGCGCCATCAGCGCGACGTCGTTGATCGGCTTGCCGAGGAAATCGTCCGCGCCCGCCGCCAATCCCTTGACGCGGTCGGCGACGTCGGACAGGGCGGTGATCATGATGACCGGGATATGCGCGGTGGCCGGGTCGGCCTTGAGCTTTTCGCAGGTTTCGAACCCGTCCATTTCCGGCATCATGACGTCGAGCAGGATAATGTCGGGTTTTTCGGCGGCGACTTTCTTCAGCGCCTCGACGCCGTTCTCGGCCGTCGACACGATGTAATAATCGCGCGCCAGCTTGGCGGCGAGCAGCTTGACGTTAAGCGGCGTGTCGTCGACGACCAGAATGCGAGCTGACATCTACAAATACTTTTTCACGGTGGAGATGAATTGATGAACCGCAATCGGCTTGGACAGATAATCGTCGCACCCGCCGGTGCGGATTTTTTCCTCGTCGCCGCGCATGGCGAAGGCGGTGACGGCAACGACCGGGATCGCGGACAGCTGCGGGTCGGATTTAAGCCAGCCGGTGATCTCCAGCCCCGAAACTTCGGGCAGCTGGATATCCATCAAAATCAGATCGGGGCTGTTGTTCCGCGCGAGGTCGAGAACCTGGAACCCGTCGCGCGTATGCAGCGTGTTATAGCCGTGCGCCTCGAGCAGGTCACGGAACAGCTTGAGGTTCAGGTCGTTATCCTCGACGATCATAACGAGTTTTTTGCGTGTCGTGTCGTTCATCGGCAATGCGGCGCGGGCAGGGCTTCCACGTCCTCCAGTTTTCCGTTTATGGCGAAATCCCCATAGTCGATCATCATGTGCCGGGCAATGCCGTTGGGCTCGAGGTCGAGCCGCATCTCGTAATCGGGTTCCATCGTCTCGCCGCCGCCGGCCTTGAAAAAGGCCATGCGCACGGGCCATGCGGGCGCGGCCAGAAGCGGGTTTTTCCTGAGCTTTTCCGGCAGCCCCGCCTTGGCGGTCGGCTGCGGCGGCTCGATAACCGCACTGATGTCGCTTTGCCCTTCGTCGTCCGCGCCGTCGAACACGCGGCGCATGAACGGCATGTCGCCGCGCGCGACGCCGGCGCGGGCCATCTGCAAAATCAGCTCGGTATGCGCGGTCGGGAACAGCGCGCCTTTGGGCAGATGGACGGTTTTCTTTTTCGGCAGGACATAGGTGACGGTACCGCTGCCGTCGGTCTTGAGGATTGCGCTGCCGCGGTAATGCTCGTTTTCCTTGCCGTCGGTCGCGCGGCTGACATTGAAGGTATAACGTTTGCCGTCCTTCGACTCCCATGTCAGCTCGGTACTGGACAGGGTCTGGCTGTCGCCTTCGGCATAGGAAAAATACAGCTTCATATATTGCTGGATCGCCCAGCCGGTGCAGGTGTCGCGCCACTGGAACAGCATCCGGCCCGAAACGTCGGTGATGTCGCTGCCGTTGCGGACGGAGGCGAGGTTCAAATCGTACAGGGCGCGGTGCGGCACGATATGCCGCGCGGCCGGCGGGATCGGCGCGGCCTCGCCTTGCGCCGCCTGCGCGGAAACGAACGGCGCCGCGCAAAGCAGGAACAGGCAGGCGAAAATTGCAAAAAAACGCACGTCGGACTCTCTGCAAAAGGACATATTTAGATATGCCTTTACATCGTTAACATTCTGTCAACTTTTTGGAAACAATCGACCGGGGAAAAACAAGCAAAACGGGCATTTTTGCCGCAGCGGTTAAAAAAGCCCGAAAGGCATCGTCTTATATTATATCACATAATCATATAGTTATCTGTGTTCTCCGGATTTGGCACGCGCCTTGCCCTTGGGAGAGGGAATGGTCAAGCGAAGGAGTCCGCCATGCAGCATTTAGTGATCAGGGAAAGAACGGAACAAGATGTCGCCGCCTCCGAATGGCAAAAATTTCTGCCTGCGGTCGCGTTGACGGGGGAAGAAGGCAACGATGCCCTGCGCCGGGCCGAAGCGGTCATCCGCGCGCAGGAAGAACGTATCCGGATTCTCGAAGCCATGGCCCTGACCGACGAACTGACCGGCCTTGCCAACCGGCGCGGCTTCATCGGCGCGTTCGACCGCGAACTGGCGCTGGCGCGCCGCGACGCCGACTGCGGCGGGATTTTGGTCATGATCGACCTTGACGGGTTCAAGGGCATCAATGACAGGTTCGGCCATCAGGCGGGCGACGCCTATCTGCGTGCGGTGGGGCAGGTGCTGCGCGACAATGTGCGGCTCAGCGATACCGTGGCGCGGCTCGGCGGCGACGAATTCGCCATCCTGTTCACCCGCATCGACGAAGCCAACGGCGTGCGCCGCCTTGCCAAACTCGAAAAGGCGTTCAATGCGCATTCGCTGTCGTGGGAAAGCAAAAGCCTGCCGATGCGCGCCAGCTTCGGCTCGGCCGTCTATGCCGGAACCTACGGCGCGGAAGCGATCATCCAGGCGGCGGATTTGCGGCTTTACGCCCGCAAGGCGCATAACAGGCCGCGATCCGGTCAGATGGAACCATTTCATGGTTCCGTCTGATCGGTGAATCGCCAGCCTCATATATAAATAGCGCTTATTCCTGCTCCTTTATAAGCGCGTTCGCGCGGGCGGCGCATTGGGCCGCCTTCTTCCTGTTTCCTTCGAGCGTATAAACCCCGGCCATCGCGCCCCACGCGCGGTAGAAATTCGGGTCGATCGCCAGCGCGCGGGTAAGATTGTCGCGCGCTTCCTGCACATGCGCGCGGGCATCGGGCAGCGAAAGATAGGCCAGCGCCAGATTGTAGCGCGTTTCGGCATAGGTATCCGAAATCGCGATTGCCTTTTTGAACTGGGTGATGGCGTCGGGAATGTCGCCCCGGTCGTCGTAATAAAGCGCGAGATTGTTGTGCGCGCGCGCCGACTGTTCGCCATGGGCGAAGATGTTGTTATAAAAAACCACCGGATCGTGCCAGATTTCGTTCTGCGCATAGGTCTTGCATCCCATGATCATGGCGAACAGAAAAGCGGCCGCGCCGCAAGCCATGGCAATGCGCGGCCTGTCTGGCGTCATCCCGGCCAGCGTTTCGCCGATGCCGAGAAAAAGCCCGGCGGACGGCAGGTACATCCAGTGTTCGAGCAGCAGCGAATTGACCGCGACCGCAAGGCCGCTGTCCGGCGCATGCGCGGTGAAAAACCATAACAGGCCCCACGCCATCGGCAGGCCCGCGTTCGGTTTCATTTTGCCGGATGCGACCGCGCTGCGCACGATATGCGCCGCTGCGAACAGGAACATGCCCATGCCGGTCAGGACGGAAACGCGCCACAGCGACGTATAAACGGCGAAGCTGCGCTCCATATGCAAACCCGTCGGCCACGCCAGAAGCGCGGCATAGGCGGGAAGCGTCGCAAAGAAGGTATAGAGGCGATAGATAAAATGATGCGCGTAAAGATTCATCGTTGCGAATTGCGGCAACGCGTAAATGCGTTCGTAGGTGTGCGGCCCGTCGAGCCACGCCGCATGCGCGCGCCAATAAGAATAAACGATGGTAACGACCCATAACGGCCATGTCCGGACATAGGTGCGCGGGTCGAGGCGGCGCGGAGAGATATAGAACAAACACGCCATGACCAGCAGCGGCAGCATCACGGCGGTTTCCTTGCTGACGAGGGCAAGCAGGAACAACGGAATGACGGCGAAGATTTTGCGTGAAGATATGCTTGTCCCGTGCCCCGACATGGGGTCGGGAAGCAGCACAAGGACCGCGCTCAGGCAGAAAAAGGAAAATAGCGGATCGGCCGTCGCGCTCATGTAA
This sequence comes from Alphaproteobacteria bacterium, assembly GCA_028865155.1. Taxonomy (GTDB): domain Bacteria; phylum Pseudomonadota; class Alphaproteobacteria; order UBA9219; family UBA9219; genus CAIXLI01. The sequence goes on along the minus strand of JAGWKW010000021.1, from coordinate 459 downwards.
GTAACGGCTTCGGTATGAAGCGGGTGCAGCGCCCAGACGAGGGCGGCAAGAAAAACGCCGCCGCGTTTGAAATCCAGCTTGGTACCGAGTCGATAGACAAGGCAGGCATTGGCCGCGTGCAGGACAAGGTTCAAAAGATGGAAGGCGAAGGTCGATTTGCCCCAGAACTGATAGACGACGAGGTACAGCAGCATCTGCAAGGGGCGATAGAACCCGCCCGCGATATGCGCGCCGCTGGTGGTCGAGCCGGTCAGGATGCCGCCGATATGGCTCCAGCTCAGCAAATTCTGGTTGATCGTAATCAGCAGGTCGTCGTCGAACAGGAACGAATTGTCATAGACGTTGCCGTAAAAGGCGAATACCGCCAGCGCCAGAAGGAAATAAGGCGCGATGCGCCGCGCGGGGGCGGGAAGCAGGTCGTGTTTTCCGGAAGGTGCGGCAACAGGCATGCGGGCGATA
>JAGWKW010000236.1 GCA_028865155.1 Alphaproteobacteria bacterium | reverse complement strand
CGGCCTTATCCTTGCGCTCGCGGCCTGCGCCGCCGAGCCCGCGCCCCCGTCGCCCCCCATGCCGCAGCATCTACCGCCCAAGATCGTTTTGAACGTGCAGGCCATCACCCTGACCGACCGGAGCGGATTGCAGCCGTCAAGTTCACCATACGACACCAATCATTTCTCGCCCACAATTTCGCAAGCGATCAAGCAATGGGCCGTCGACCGTTTGAAGGCGGGTGGGCATGATGGCGAGGCGACCATCATCGTCAATGACGCGTCGCTGTCGTCGCAGGCCCTGCAGATGAAGACGGGGATCGGCACCTGGTTCACGCGCCAGCAAGGATTGAAATACACGGGGCACGCTGATGTCACGATCCAGGCCAACGGGCCGGGCCAATATGCGAATGCCAACGCCGAGGCGACGCGCAGCGTCACGCTGCCTGAAAATCCGACCGCCAAAGAACGTCAAGCCGCCTATTACGAATTGCTGAACGGGCTGATGAAGGATTTGAGCAAAAACCTCGAAGACGCCATCAAGACGCATATGAGCGGCCTCATCATGCAGCCGGCGACTGAAGGATCGCTGTCCCCGCCTGCGGCGGTATCGCCCTATGCGCCGCCCGTCATCCTGACGCCGGGACAATCTGGGCAGCAGGTTCCCATTTACGGCACCAGGGCCATCCCGACCGTGCCCGATCCCTCCCCGGCGCAATAAAGCCCCCCGTATATGTTCGTCATTCATTCCCCGCATTTCCTTCCGCCCAAGGGGCATCGGGCGCGGAAGCTTGCGCTTGCCTTCCTGATCCTCGCGCCGTTTGCGATCGGGCTGCTTGCGCTCGCCTTAGGGCAGGACATCAACTGGGATTTTCGCAATTACCATTTCTATAACGCTTACGCCTTTTTGCACGACCGCTATGGGCGCGACATGCTGGCGGCGCAGATACCGTCTTTTTACAATCCCTTGCTCGACGTGCCGTTCTTCTGGCTTGCGACGCATGTTCCGGCGCGTGCGGCGGGCTTCGCGCTCGGCTTCGTTCAGGGGCTGAATTTCATTCTTCTGTTCGGTATCGCCCATGCCGTTCTGACCGTTCCCAATCCGCGCCACAAGGTCATTGTCTGCGCGGCGCTGGCTGCCCTCGGCGTGCTTGGCGGCGAAGGGATTTCGCTGATCGGCACGACGTTCGGCGATAATATCACGAGTCTTGGCATCCTTTTGTCGGCGGCGCTGATCGTGCGGCATATGGAACGGCTGTCCATAGGCAAGCTCGCGCCCGCCTTCGGGCTGGCCTTCGCGTTCGGGCTGCCTGCCGGCGCGATGGCGGGGTTGAAACTGCCCGCCGCGCTTTATTGCGCCGGCCTGTGCGGCGGGTTCGCGTTCGCGGGTGGAAGTCTCGCGCGGCGGATCGCGCTGGGGCTCGCGTTCGGACTTGGCGTTCTGGTGGGCATGGCCGTGACGCTCGGCCCGTGGGCGTGGTTTTTGCAAACGCGTTTCGGCAATCCGTTCTTTCCCTATTTCAACGGCTTTTTCCATTCGCCCTATGCGCCGTCGTTTAACGCGCGCGACACCCAATATGCGCCACATGGCTGGCGCGAGTTCCTGTTCATGCCTTTCATGTTCGCTGCGCATCCGCAGCGCGTCGGCGAAATTGCGTGGCGTGACTGGCGCATTCCCATTCTTTACGTCCTGCTGCCGCTTGCGCTCGTACTGCGGCTGTTTTTTGGGCGCAACCGCAAGGCACAAGACGCCATCGCCGCGCCTTTGCCCGCGCGATATTTGCTCGCGGGTTTCACGATCAGCTATGGCGTATGGCTCGTTTTGTTCACGATCTACCGCTATGCCGTGACGCTGGAAATGGCTGCGCCGCTTCTGATCGTGCTTGCCGCCGGGATGCTGCCGCTTAAAATCTCGACGCGCGGGTTGATCGCGGCGTTTTTGCTCGCCGCCGTCTCGGCTTCGATCCATCCGGGAACATGGGGCCGGCGACAGGCATGGCTCGACGGGCCTTATGTGCAGGCCGCCATTCCAAAACTCGGGGACATGTCGAACTTGATGATTTTAATGGCAGGTGACGAGCCCTATTCGCATCTGATCCCCGAATTTCCGCCGCAGATCCCATTCGTCCGGATTCAGAGCAATTTCTCCGATCCGTGGCAGCCGACCGGATTCAACAAACTGCTGCATGCGCGCATCGGCGCGCACCGCAAGAAAGGGGGGCGGTTTATGATGCTGATTCCGCCCTGGCAGCGCGCGGATGCCATCAAGGCTTTAGGCTATTTTGGGCTTAAACTTGCGCCGGAGCCATGCAAGGCCGTGACCGACCGGCTTTATAATGATATAAAGATGAACCTGTGCGACGTCGGGAACGCCCTATGACCAGAATTGCCGTTTTGATCCCCTGCTATAACGAAGAGGCCGCGATCACCAAAACCGTCGGCGATTTTCGTATCGCCATGCCCGGCGCCACCATTTACGTTTACGACAACAATTCGCATGACCGTACCGCCGAGGTCGCGCGACAAGCAGGCGCCA
>JAGWKW010000235.1 GCA_028865155.1 Alphaproteobacteria bacterium | reverse complement strand
AGGGGCGGATGTCATCCGCGCCGATATGCTGCCGCCGGACATCACTTCTTCCGCGCCGGGCGTGTTGCGCTGGGAACGGGGCGGCGAGATTATGGCGCTACCCTTGCGCGACGCGCGGGAAATGTTCGAACGCGAATATCTGCTGGCGCAGGTTACGCGTTTCGGCGGCAATATTTCGCGCACGGCGAATTTCATCGGCATGGAACGGTCGGCTTTGCACCGCAAGCTGAAACTGCTCGGCATGCATGGGGGAGGCAACGACAACGCCCCCGCGGCGGAAAGCATCAATTAAAAACGGTTTTTATGCCGGCTCGCGGTTTAGCTGTATCGTCAGCCTATGATGCGGAAATTTATTGGTGCGCGTTTTTTCGGCATGTTCCATGTCTTGCGGTTCGCCGGTAAGAATTGTAATGCGCCGGCTGTTTCGGTCTTCGACATATCGAAGGCTTGCCCAGCATTTCTTGTCCATATCCAGCGCGATGGCGCCGAGGCTGAGGCTGCTGTGCCGGACGCAATCTTGCGCGATATCCGCGCGGACCGTGGGAGATTCGAGAGCGGACCGGGGCACGCCGACGAAGCTTATGTCGATTTTTTGGCCGTCCAAAAGCGCCTTCCTTTTGGAGTAGGTTTCATAGGGCCATGTGCGCCTTTTTCTGGCCAGCTTTGAAGCCGAGAATTTCTTTTCAGGCGGCAGGTCGAACACGACGCCTTGATGTTTGAGGTTGGCGCATATGTCGCGCACACTTTCCTGGAACGCGTCTTCGGGAAGCCAGATCCGGACATCGTAATCGTAAATTTCGATATTACGGCGATAATAGTGGCTGCAATCCGTGTCGCGGAGGGCGCCGCCAAACAGGCAATAGACGGGCGCTTGAGCCCACCCCATTGTGAGGAAGAGTTTATCCGTAAAGGCAGGGATTTGATTCAGTTTTAATTTTACGATTTTATCGGATTTGCCCATGACAATGCTCGCCGGATAAATTAGCTGTTCGTTTAGCCTGTAGCTTATAGCAGCTCTTTATGGTTAATATAGTTTCGCTTTTACGGGAAACATAAGTGGAAAAACGGACATGAATTCGCCTTTGCCGCACGCGGTCATTTTCGACTGGGATAATACGCTGGTCGATAGCTGGGGGGCCATCAACGAGGCCATGAATGCCACGCTGGCCCATTTCGGCCGCCCGTTATGGACGCCGGAGGAAGTCCGCGCCAACTGCACGCGCGCCGCGCGCGACAGCTTTCCGGAATGGTTCGGCGACCGCTGGCAGGAAGCAAGCGACGTTTTCTATGCCCGTTTTGCCGAAGTGCAGATGGCGAACCTGAGCCCGTTAGCGGGCGCTGCCGATCTGCTGGCCTGGCTTTCCGGGCGCAGCGTGCCGCTTTTCGTCGTAAGCAACAAGAATGGCGACTATCTGCGGCGCGAAGCCGCCGTTTTGGAGTGGGAACGGTATTTCGCCGCCATTGTCGGGTCGACCGACGCGCCGCGCGACAAGCCTGCGCGCGAGCATGTCGATTACGCGCTGCGCGAAACCGGGATCGAAGCCGGGCCCGATATCTGGTTCGTCGGCGACAGCGAAACCGACATCGCCTGCGCCCGCAATGCCGGTTGTATGCCGGTTTTTATCGGCAGGCCTGACGAGGCGCAGCGGCACGGCGTCGATTTGGCCGTGGCCGATTGCGCCGCGCTTCTGGGCTTGCTTCAGGAACGGCTTCGCGCTATCGCGTGAGAACATTTACCGCGCAACAAAAACAAGAAAGGGCGGAGCCATGAGCGACAAGCATAATTTGCAGGATGTTTTCCTGAACGCATTGCGCAAAAACAAGACGCCGGCGACTGTTTTTCTCGTCAACGGAGTCAAGCTGCAGGGCGTCATCACCTGGTTCGATGCTTTTTCGCTGCTGCTGCGCCGCGACGCGCATGCGCAGCTTGTCTATAAGCACGCAGTTTCGACCATCATGCCCAATGCCCCGGTCGACCTGATCGAAGGCGAGGCCACGGACGCATCGGCGTGAGCGAAGTCTATACCGACCGCGACGGCATCCGGCACGGCGACCGCGCCGTCGTTTTGAACCCCGTCATGAAGTTCGAACGCGCGCGGCGCGCGGACGAAGGCGCGCTGGAAGAAGCGGTTGGCCTTGCGCATGCCATCGATCTTGAAATCGCCCATGCTGCGACCGTGGCATTGACGCAGACCGTTCCCGCAAGCCTGTTCGGCAAGGGGCAGGTTGAAAGTCTTGCCCATCTTGTGGAGGAGACAAAAGCGACGCTCGTCGTCGTCAATCATCCTTTGTCGCCGGTGCAGCAGCGCAATCTCGAACGCAGCCTGAAATGCAAGGTCATCGACCGCACCGGGTTGATCTTGGAAATTTTCGGCGCGCGCGCCCGGACGCGCGAAGGCATGCTGCAGGTCGAACTGGCGGCTTTGTCCTACCAGAAATCGCGGCTCGTGCGGTCGTGGACGCACCTTGAGCGCCAGCGCGGCGGTTTCGGTTTTCTTGGCGGCCCTGGCGAGTCGCAGCTT
>JAGWKW010000020.1 GCA_028865155.1 Alphaproteobacteria bacterium | reverse complement strand
AGCCTGTCCATCTCGCCGTTATCGAGCATGTTCTCGACCGCGCCATTAAGGAAGTCGCGCAAGCCGTCCTGTCCCTGCCCGACCGCGAATTCGAGCGGGATAAGCTTGAGCGGCTGGTTCAGCCGCAACATCCTGATTTTGCCGGGGTCGTGCCTGTCATATTGCAAAAAGCCGTTGCGATCCCACAAAGCAATGTCGGCCTTGCGATCGATGACGTTCTGGACGACGACGCCGTAATCGACGCCTTGCGGCACGGCAAGGATTTTGGCTTTGGGAAACAATTCGTGCGCAACACTGTCGGTCATATTGCCTTCCTGCGTCGCGATGGTGACGCCGGGCCGGTTCAGATCGGCGATATTGCCGCTGGCGAACCGGTTGTCGCCGGCGCGAACCAGCGCGAGGACGGAAGAAAAGAACATCGGCCGCGTGAATTCGGCGGCGCGGTTATAGGACATGTCGGCGAAAAGCGGGGTACAGACGGCGTCGAACCTTTTCGACTGCAAAGCTGGCGCCCAGTTGCCGAAGCTGATTTCCTCGGCCCACTTGACCTTGAGGTCGGCTTTCTTGGCGATATAGTTCATCATATCGACGGCGAAGCCGGACATTTTGCCGGTATTCGAGTCGCGCATTGTGATCGGCGGAAACATGTAATAGCCGCAGCGCAGCGTGTTGGTGCGAAGGACTCGGGCGAGCGCGTTGTTCTGCGCGGCAGAAGGCGGCGCGGCATAGCGCGCGACGGCGAATGCGACGGCGGCGCTGATAACGACGGTCAGGACGGCATGGGAAAGCTTCATTTTCCCTGCGGGTCTTGCGGACGGATGTAAGGCTTGGCGACGCGCCAAAACAGGGTATGGCCGGGGTCGTATCGATCGAGGATTTTGTCGATGATGCCGTTATTGCGGATGTTCTTTTGCGCCTGGTTCAGTATGTCGCGCAGCGCGGGTTCGCCATAACTTATAACGAAGCCGTCCATCGGGAATATGCGGACGGGTTTGTCCAGCGGGCGCAACTGGCCGGGATTGTTCTTGGCGAAAGTGTGTTCGCCGAGCGGCGCGGTCAGCAGAAAATCGGCCTTGTTCATGACTACCAGATTGAACATGTCGGCATAGGTCGATAGTTGCGGCAACGATACCGGGCGCGCTTTGGGAAATTCCGCCGCCGCGATCAGGCTGCTGCCTTCCCCATCAATCATCGCGACACGGGCAGTGGAGCTGTCAAGAGCGGCGAAGTTCTTGTCGAAACGATGGTCGTCGCTTCTTACATAGACGAATATCGGCTCGTAAAAGACCGGGTCGGTATAGTCGATGACGCGCACCCTTTTGCCGATCGACCAGACGCCGCCGCAATAGGCGTCGATTTTTCCGGTCTTCAGGGCCGTGGCGATGTCGCCGAGCCCTACTTCTTCGGCCCAGACGATTTTCAGGCCAAGATGATTGCCGACGGCTTCGACGACGTCGTGAATGACCCCGCCATATTTCCCCGTTTTCAGGTCCTTGGTGAAATAGGGGGCGAAAACGCCGTAACCGCAGCGCAAGGTTCCCGTCCGGATGACGCGCGCATAGGCGCTTTCGGACGCGGAGGCGGCGCCCCCCGCATGTTTCGAGGCGACATAGGCCGCAACGGCGGCGGAAGCCGCGACGCTGAGAATGATGGCCAAAAGAAGACGTGAAAATTTCATGCTTCCCCCTCTCTCTGCGCTCAAAAAACGTATGCAAACATAGATTGAAACGTTCCGTTTCGAAAGAAAATCTTTTATGATCGAGGACGGAGCGCGCCGCAGACCGGGATTTTAACCGTGACCGACCAGCCACAGCCCGAAACACTTGCCGACCGCGCGCTGGCGCGGCTCAGGAAGCTCGCGTCCGGTAACGGGCTTGAACCTGCGGCGATCGCACTTATCGAAGCGCAGGAAGATGTGTTCGCACTCGCAGGCGTAACCGAGGTCATGCCTTTTTGCGATGCGCATCCTTCCGCCTATCCGGGCGGCGTGAAGGGGCGCGACAAAAAAATCGTCGGGTCTTTCGCGGCGTTGCAGCAGGCGGCGGCGCAGCATAAAAAGCAGTTCAGCGAGAACCCGGACTGGCTCGGCGAGGCAGCGCGGGAATTGCAGGAACACGAAACCAAAGGCTGGGGGCTGGAAAGCGCGCGGGTCGAGTTGCCAGACAAGGGCGCGGTTTATGCCGCAACCGAAATGTGCCCGAGATGTCAGGGGCGACAGACACTGACCTGCACGCAGTGCAACGGGCAAGGCACGGTTATTTGCACCCAGTGTCAGGGACAGGGGCGCGAACCATGTTATTACTGCGGCGGGCGCGGCGAGGATCCGCAAAATCCGGGGCAACGCTGCCAGACCTGCAACGGCACGCGCGTCGCCCCTTGCCGTTTCTGCCAGATGCGCGGGCATCTGCCCTGCCCGACCTGCCAGGGTCGGCGCGGCACGCCCTGCACGGCCTGCCAGGGCACGGGCCGGATTTCGCAGGAAGTCGCCGTCACCTGCGGCGCGGAAACGCATTTCAAGCTCGACGCCAAGGGTTTGCCGAGCGGGTTGCGGCGTGGGCTCGACCGCGTCGGCATCGCCAATCTGGGCAAGGGCCATGCCGATATTGCCGCGACGCCGCCTGCAAAAGACGAAGACGGCGACGGCACGCCGGACAAGCCTCCTTTCCCGATTTTAACCTACAGTGTCAAGCTGCCTTATGCCGAGTTGCGCCTTGGCATCGGCGGCAAGAAGGCGGTTATTTCCGTGTTCGGCAAACGGTGCGCGCTGATGGGCGTGCCGAATTTCCTCGATGCGAGTTTGAAGCCGTGGCGCGATAAATTGACAGCCGCGGCGCATGGACAGGGCGCGCTCGAAGATGCGCTGGGCGCGCGCGCGATGCGCGAGATCCTGGCCATGACCATCGCGGGCAAGGGAAGCATGGAGGAGCTGCGCAAGATTTACCCATTCGCCCTGTCGAACGAGGCGGCGCAGGGGATGCTGGCCGATGTGCGGCAGGCGCTCAACAGAGTGACGCTCAAAACGCGCGCGGCCATCGCGGTGATCTGCGTCTTGCTGTGCGCCGCCGGGTTCGACCAGTTCCTGACCACCGGCGGCGCGGCGCGCATAACGCAGGCCTTTTTGCCCGCCGTTGGGTTCGCGATCTGCTTTAGCACGCTGGCGCTCGCGCTCGGCGCAAGCTGGGCGGTACTGAATTTTTCGGCGCGTTTCGTTTTGCGGAAGCGGTTCCCGCAATTGCGGCTTGGACTACAGCAGAAAATTGGCAAAACCGGGGCCGCAATGATGGCCGCGATTGTCGCCGTTTTCGTTTTGCTGCTTATGCTCGCGCCGGTGAAGCCTTTATGGCTCGCGCTTCTGCTTCGCTAGCCTGTCGAAAGCGACCAGCGTTTCGATCAGTTTCGGCATGTCTTGAAGCTTGATCATATTCGGCCCGTCGGACGGCGCGTTGTCGGGGTCTTCGTGCGTTTCCATGAACACGGCAGCGACGCCGACCGCAACGGCGGCGCGCGCAAGGGTGGGCACGAATTCGCGCTGCCCGCCGCTGGTTTCGCCCTTGCCGCCCGGCTGCTGCACCGAGTGGGTCGCGTCGAACACGACCGGATAGCCGGTTTCAGCCATGATCGGCAGCGCGCGCATGTCCGAGATCAGCGTGTTGTAGCCGAAGCTGACGCCGCGCTCGCACAAAAGGATGTTCTCATTGCCGGTCGAAGCGATTTTCGCCGCGACATTCTTCATGTCCCACGGCGCGAGAAATTGGCCCTTCTTGACGTTGATGGTGCGGCCTGTCGCGCCCGCCGCCAGCAGCAGGTCGGTCTGGCGGCATAGAAAGGCCGGGATTTGCAGCACATCGACCACTTCGGCCACGCGCGCGCATTGCTCGCGTTCGTGAATGTCGGTCATGACCGGCAAGCCCATCTTTTCGCGGATTTCGGCAAAGATCGGCAAGGCGTCGTCAAGGCCGATGCCGCGCTGCGTTTTGACCGAAGAGCGGTTGGCCTTGTCGAACGAGGTTTTATAGATAATGCCGACGCCATACTTTTCGCCCATTTCCTTGAGCGCGGCGGCGGTCTCGAGCGCATGGGCGCGCGATTCCATCTGGCACGGCCCCATCAGAAAGGCGAGCGGCAGGTCGTTGCCGATTTCGAACGTTCCGCCGTTCGGCAAAACAACCGTGACATGTTTAGCCATTGGTGGCTTCCTTTCTTTCGCGGGCGCGGTAGCTGAGCCAGCCGAGCGGCAGCCCGATGACATAGAGCGTGCCGAGTTCGGACAGGGTCAGCCATGTATTCGTGATAAGCCCGGCGACGACGGCCACCGCGATGACGAGAACGGGCGCGACCCAGATCGGCGCGATGCGCCAGCCTTTCAATGCAAAGGTCGGCATGCGGCTGACCATAAGCGCGCCGACCATAATGATCCATGCCGCGTAAAGCGCGGACGGCGCCTTCGCCGCTTCGCCGAACTGAAGGACATAGGCCATCGGCAAAAGCGCGAGCGACGCCCCCGCAGGCGCAGGCACGCCGGTAAAATAGCGTTTGGCCCATGCGGGCGCGTCGTGGTCGTCGAGCATCGTGTTGAAACGCGCGAGGCGCAGTGCGCAGCAAACGGCGAACAGCAAAACGGCAACCCAGCCGAATCCGCCCGCGTCGTGCAGCGCCCATTCGTACATGATGAAGCCGGGGGCGACGCCGAAACTTATGGCGTCCGACAGGCTGTCAAGTTCGGCGCCGAATTTGCTGGCGATATTGAGCATGCGCGCGACGCGCCCGTCGAGCACGTCGAACACGGCCGCGACCATGATGGCGAGAACCGCCTGTTCCCATTTGCCCGAAAGCGAGAAACGGATGCCGGTCAGGCCCGAACAGAGCGACAGAAGCGTGAGCATGTTGGGCAGCAGCCGCGTCAGGGGCAGATCCTTGACGATGCGACGGCGGGGTTGCGCGCTTTCCGGCGCGGGACGCAACGGGTGCAGATTGTCGCTCATTCGCGGGCCTCACCGGTCCGCGCAGGCTCATCCGACGCGCAGTCGGCGATGACGGTTTCGCCGCCGGTCATATATTGCCCAACGCAGACCAGAGGCGCGACGCCGCGCGGCAGGTAGATATCGGTGCGGCTGCCGAAGCGGATGATGCCGTAGCGTTCGCCGGTTTCGACCTGTTGCCCTTCCTGCGCGTCGCACAGGATACGCCGCGCGATCAGCCCAGCGATTTGCACGACGCCTAAAGTTTCGCCCGCCTTGGAATGGTCGCCCGACAGTTTGATCGCCAAACCCATGCGTTCGTTATCGACACTGGCCTTGTCGAGCGAGGCGTTGAAAAATTTTCCCTTGCGGTAGCGTCGCACAGTTACGGTGCCGGCCGCCGGGACGCGGTTGACGTGAACGTCGAAGACGTTGAGGAAAATGCTGACCCGCGTGCGCGGTTCGGAGCCGAGTTCGAGCTCGGCGTCGGGCACGACGTCCTGGATCAGAACCACCTTGCCGTCCGCCGGGCTGACGATGAGGCCGGGCCGCAGCGGCGTCACGCGCACGGGGTCGCGAAAAAAGTAAAAGCACCACGCCGTCAGAATGACGCCGATGAAGAACGCCGTGCAGTTGACGAACAGCAGAAGCAGGGTCACACAGGCGAATGCCGTGATGAACGGCCATCCTGCCGGATGGAAAGAAAAAGACGGGTTGCTGTTTTTCATGTTTGCAAAGGTCAAATGATGCCGACGGTTGTTCCGAGGGCTAAACTAGCCGCAGGCTTGCTTCCGCTCAAGATTTAACTCTGTTTTTTCGATTTGACCGCATATATAATTCCGCCTTCCTTTGGTTGAATTTCCTTCTTCGCCCAGGCCTTGCCTCAAGGATTCGCAGATGTTCACCGCCCCCTTGCGCCGCCCGAAGCCCGATCACCCCCCGGCAGAGGTCAATTTCGAGGATCTGCTGCGCCAGCTCGATGCGCATTGCGCCGCGCTGCCGCCCGCGATGTTCGAGCGTTTCCGCTTCGAGCTGGACGGAATCGGCGTCGATGTGCGGCGCATCAAGCAAAGCGACGGCAGGAACGGCGACAATTTTTTGATTACGGCTTCGATCGGCTCCTTGCCCTTCAGCATCGAGTCGCCGGAGCGGCGGCAGGCGATCCGCGACATCGTCGCCGCCGCGCGCACCCTGCCGCGCGTGCATTGTTCCATCGATATGGCGGGGAGGATCACGGCAGGCGGATTGTTCGAGGCGACACGGGTAATGCCGCCCGATTTTATTTTTCATCCGCTTGCCTTGTTTTTGCAGGAGGCGCGGCCTTTCATGAACCTGATCGGACGTTATTTGCGGCCCATGCCGCCGGGTTAGACTCTGTTAACCAATGCGGGCGTAGAATAAGGAAAGTGGAAAACCGGCCGGATGGTGACCGGTTGGAAAAAAACAGGTTACCGCTTTGCATCTGTCTTCAATTTGCGTCTATTGCGGCTCGTCCAACGACGTCGCTGAAAAATTCAAGGTCTCTGCCCGTAAAATCGGCACTGAAATCGCGAAGCGCGGCGCATGCCTCGTTTATGGCGGCGGGCATGTTGGCCTGATGGGCGTCGTCGCCGACGCCGCGCTTGCGGTGGGCGGCTCCGTCATCGGCATCATTCCCGAGCATATCCGAGCCAAGGAAGTGCAGCATGACGGGCTGACCGAATTGCATGTCGTGCCCAACATGCACACGCGCAAACGCATGATGGTCGAACGCAGTTCGGCTTTCGTCATCCTGCCGGGCGGCTTCGGAACGCTGGACGAATTGTTCGAGATCCTGACCTGGAAGAAGCTGAGCCTGCACAACAAGCCGATCATCCTTTTCAACCAGGACGGTTTCTGGGATCCGTTCCTGGCGTTGGTCGACCGGACGATCGAGGAAAAATTCGCGCAACCCTCTGACCGTGTTCTGTTCCAGGTTGTGAACAGCGTAGAAGAGGTCATGGACGCGCTCGACAACTATCAGGCCAAGCCCGAGACGGGCATATTGACCGGTCGGATGTAAAGTTTACAAAACACCGAGCATGCTGGCCACCAGCGGATGCCGCACGACATCCTGGTCGGTGAGCCGCACCACCGCGATGCCCGACACTTTTTCGAGTCGGTGTGCGATATCGGCAAGGCCCGACATGCCTTCGAGCAGGTCGCTTTGATCCGGGTCGCCGGTCAGCACCATGGTCGAATGCCAGCCGAGGCGCGTCAGCAGCATTTTGATCTGCGTATAGGTGCAGTTCTGCGCCTCGTCGATCACGACGAAAGCGTTATTGAGCGTCCGGCCGCGCATGAAGCCGATCGGCGCGATTTCGATGGCGCCTTCGGTCAAATATTGTTTGAGCCGTTTGCCGCCCATGCGGTCGTTGAGCGCGTCGTAAAGCGGCCGCAGGAAGGGCGACATTTTTTCCTGAAGGTCGCCGGGCAGAAAGCCGAGCGTTTCGCCCGCTTCGACCGCGGGCCTTGAGAGGATGATGCGATCAACGCGGCCCGCTTCCAAGGCTTCGACGGCGGCCGTGATAGCGAGATAGGTTTTGCCCGTGCCCGCGGGGCCGAGCGCCAGCACCATGTTGTTTTGCGCCATGGCTTCGAGAAGTTTCGACTGATTGGCGTTTTGCGGCTTGATTTTACGGACGTAACTTTGATCGCGGCGGTCGAAGGCGGGATTGTTCAACGGATCCCAGGGGGAGCTCGACCCATACAAAGGCTCGACATTATGATGCGTTTTTTCGTTGCGGTTCGAATGTTCAAAATGACGCCGCTTGCCCATAAAAGCCCCTTTTCTGTCCGAATGACGTCCGGACGGCGGTTAACCGGGCGGCGGCACAATGCCGCAGCCTCGGAAAAGCATGAATGTGGGAAACGAAAGGCGGAAATGAAGGGGTCGAAGACAGTGCAGAAGGCTCGGAGCCTTTATCGGGCTGGGGGATGAGGAGCGCGCCTGCGTGGGCTCTGTTAATCTTTGGCCTCCTGTCTGCCGCCCGTCGGGTTATTTACCCGGGGGCGAGAGCGGTTCCGTTCCTCGGAACCAGGGGTTTCCTTAACTAACCGCCTTTACCTAAAGATCTTTTTCTTGCTAACCCAGTCTCCTGGATCTTCTTTTGACCCTGATACCATATTAAGATTTTCTGGTTAAAGAATAATTACGATTTGCCCGGATTCAAGCTAAATTATTGTTTCGATTGCGGTTTGGTTTTCCTTGCTTGTTCAGCCGGGCTGGGCGGCTGCGCACCGACCCGATTTTCTTGACTCGTCGGCAGTCTGTCCTTAAGTTGCGGCCTCTTGTCAAGGGCCGCGCCCGGAGATGGTTTTGGCGGCGGAATGTAAGGAACGCGGATATGAAAGTTTCGAATTCTTTGAAAGCGCTGAAAAAGCGCCACGCCGGATGCAAGGTCGTGCGCCGCAAGGGTCGCACCTATGTCATCAACAAGGCCAACCCGCGTTTCAAAGCGCGCCAGGGTTAAAAAGGCCATGGCGTGACGCGCAGCATCGTCGTCACCGCCGCCAATGATCTTTATCTTCCGCTTGTTGCCGGATTGCTGCGTTCGCTTCGCACGCAGCGTTTTTCCGTTCCTTTCGATATAGGCGTTCTGGATGTCGGGCTCGGCAACGAGGCGCGCGCCGAAATTGCCGCACTCGGTGCAACGGTCGTAGCACCATCCGCGCTTCTCGATTATCCCACGCGCGCCGCATGGGAAGCGCAGCGCCCCGCCTACCGCGCGCAGACCGAGCGGCCTTTTTTACGCGACATCTTTCCCGGCTACGACGTCTATATGTGGATGGACGCCGATACGTGGGCACAAACGCCCGATGCCGTCGAGACCATGCTGGCAAGCGCGGCGCAGAGCGATGCTTTGCATATTTGCTCCGAAATTGACCGCGATTACACACCGTATTTTTTAGGTTCGCAGCCGTGGGAATATCATCTGAAATGGTATCGCGATAATTTTCCGGCGGAAACGGTCGCTGCGATTTTTCCGCGCCCGATGCTGAATAGCGGCGTTTTCGCGCTGCGCGCCGATGCGCCACATTGGGGCATATGGGCGAAAATTTATGCCGAATGTTTACAGCGCGCGGGTGGCGTATCCGACGCACAATTCATGTGCGACCAGCTGAGCTTGAACGTCGCCGTTTATATGAACGGGTTGCCGCTTGCCGTCATGCCTGCCGAACATAACTGGCTGACGATTTATGCGCTGCCGTTGTGGAACGAGGCTTCGGGCCTGTTCGTGCGCCCTACCCCGCCGCGCACAACGATTTCGGTTTTGCACCTGACGCATAAAGGCAAATTACAGCCGCAGAATATCGCAACCGTCGGCGGCGAAAAAATCGTGCGGCCTTTGATGAATTCTATTTAACCGCTTCGGCGTCGATGCCGGCTTCGGACGCCACGGCCGCTTCGAGAGACGCTTTATCAAGCGAAGTTTTGCCGCCGTTTTTGACGTAGCGCGCGCAAGCGTGGTCGAGCGCGAGGATCGATTTATCCGGGTTGTTGCGGTTGCGGATATAGCGGTCGGTCAGCTTGACCACATGGGCGCAGGCTTCGCGCGAAATTTCTATTTTATAATGTTTTTCGAAATTGGCCTTGAGGTTCATCAGGATGTTGAGCGTCATCGGCGCGTCGGGCGTGCCGAGATGGATTTTCTGGAAACGGCGGTCGATGGCCGGTTCGACCGTAACGTAATCTTCATATTCTTCACGCGTCGTGGCGCCGATGACATACAGATCACCTGCCGTCAAATAGGGCTTCATCAGGTCAGCGATGCCGTCATAGCTCGACGCCTTGAAAGCCAGCATCAACTGATGGATTTCGTCGATGCAGAAAATGATCGGCGGCGCCTTTCGCGCCGCATTGCGTTCGGCCACGCCTTTGATGATAGGCATCAGGCGGCCTTCGAGATCGGCGCGCGATTGCGAGCCCGCGCCGATCATCGACATTTCGAGTTCGATGATGCGCGAGCCTTTCAGCATATCCGGCACTTTGTTCTGCGTGATCCATTGCGCGAGGCCGATGAAAAGCGCGGTCTTACCGACACCCGCACCGCCCAGCAGCATGACGTTCTTGCGCAGCCGCTGAAGCAGGATCAGCGTCATATGGTCGATTTCCTCGTCGCGTCCCGAAATAGGATCGAAACGCCCGGCGCGTTCCTGCGCCGTGATGTCGCGCGTATAGCGGGTCAGGAGATTTTCGAGTTCGTCGTCGGAAATAACGTAATTGGGTTTCGCCGTCATGCTTTCAAAAACGCCTCCCACGTCGCGCGAATGTCCTTGTCTTCGACGTCGCGGCTCACGAAGGCCTGGCCGATGCCGCGCGCAAGGATAAGCATGATGCTCCCGGCTTCGGCCTTTTTGTCCTGCGCCATCAGCCGCATCAGCCTGTCGATGTCGTAGGCGAAGCGCGGTGGCGCCGTCGGCAGCCCAACGGCATCGAGATGCGCGCGGATTTCGTCGCAATCTTTCTGCGGACACAGGCCGAGTTTCGCCGACAGATGGAAGGCCATGATCATGCCGATTGCGACCGCTTCGCCATGGACAAGCATGCTGCCATAGCCGGTCGCGGCTTCGAGCGCATGAGCGAAAGTATGGCCGAGATTGAGCAGAGCCCGTGCGCCGGCTTCGCGTTCGTCGGCCATCACAACTTTAGCCTTGGCTTCACAGCTGACGCTGACGGCATGCACCTGCGCTTCATGGTCGCCCGCGAACAGCTTGGCGCCGTGCGCCTGGCACCAGCGGAAAAACGCGGCGTCGCCGATCAGGCCGTACTTGACGATTTCGGCGTAACCGGCGCGAAGCTCGCGCTCGGACAGCGAGTCGAGCAATGCCACGTCGGTCAATACGAGGCGCGGCTGGTAGAAGGCGCCGACTGTGTTTTTGCCGTGCGGCGTGTCGATTCCGGTTTTGCCGCCGACCGAGCTGTCGACCTGGGCGAGCAGGGTCGTCGGGATTTGCACATAGTCGAGCCCGCGCATCGCGAGCGAGGCGGCGAGTCCAGCCAGATCGCCGACGACGCCGCCGCCAAGCGCAATAACCAGCGTCTTGCGGTCGAGGCCTGCCGCCAGCATCTGGTCGAGCAGTTTTTGCAGATGGTCGAAATCCTTGCTGGCTTCGCCTGCCGGAATGACGAGCGCAGCCAGGACTTTGTGCCCCGCCGCCGCAAGCCGCGCTTCGCAGCGCGCACGGTAAAGCGGATCGATATGGCTGTCGGTGACGATGAGGCAGCGCCGCTGCCCGAGCCGCATGCGTATTAGCGTTCCAGCCTCGGCCAGGATGTTGGCGCCGATCACGATATCGTAGGGCTCGGATGGCTCCGAGACTTCGACCCGGATGATCTTGCCTGGGACGAAACGCGCGGTTTCGGCGAAAGCAGATGTCGTCACTTCTGTCCTTTTGTTGCAAGTTGTGCGGCCATGTTTTCTGCTTGCGCGCGCGCGGCGGCATCGGCTTCGGCCAGCATGTCGAGATCGGTCAGGGCCGCGCCGTTCGAGGCATCGAGCACGGCTTCGTTGATACGTTCGATGTCAAGGAACCCGATACGATGATCGAGAAAGGCCTGCACCGCGATTTCGTTCGCGGCGCTGAGCTGCGCCGGGGCGACGCCGCCTTTTTTCATCGCTTCCTGCGCAAAACGCAGCGACGGGAATTTCTTTATGTCCGGCGTTTCGAATGTCAGCTGCCCGATTTTGGCGAGGTCGAGTTTAGGAACCGGCGTTTCCATCCGGTCGGGCCAGGCGAGGCAATAGCCGATCGGCGTCCGCATATCGGGCGAGCCGAGCTGCGCCAGCACCGAACCGTCTTTGTATTCGACCATGCTGTGGATCACAGATTGCGGATGGACGAGGACGTCGATCTGTTCGCGCGGCATACGGAACAGGAAATGCGCTTCGATGACTTCGAGCGCCTTGTTCATCAGGGTCGCGCTGTCGATGGAGATTTTCGCGCCCATGGTCCAGACCGGATGCTTGACCGCCTGTTCGGGCGTCACTTTCGCCATGTCTTCGCGCGCCATGGTTCGAAACGGGCCGCCAGAGGCCGTTAAAATCAGCCGCGCGATGCCGTCGCGATGGTCGAAATCGAACACCTGATAAATCGCATTATGTTCGCTGTCGAC
>JAGWKW010000234.1 GCA_028865155.1 Alphaproteobacteria bacterium | reverse complement strand
CCAGTTCTTGAGCGCGCCGAGATAATTGCCCAGATGCAGGTTTCCCGTCGGCTGCATGCCGGAAAGGATACGGTTCATATTTTTCTCCAGAAATAAAAAAGGTTATTCGGGCGTATGTCCGCGGGCGGCGGCAAGCGTATCGCGCCATCGCCATGCGCCTGTAAAATGCAGCGCCGCCAGGTAGGACAGGCCCGAAAGTACGATAAGGCCGAACAAATCCCTCGCCCGGCGGGCAATGCCGGCGGGTTCGTGGCCCCAGATCGCATGGGTCAAAAAGACGGTCATGGCAGCCATTATAGCCGCGCACAGGAGGATTTTCCAGAGCCGTCGCGGCAATTTTTCATCGCCGACCTTGCCCGTTCGCTGCCGCAACCGGCGGTAAAGCAGGGCCGCGTTAACGCTGACGGCGATGCTGTTGGCAAGCGCGATGCCGACCTGCTGAAGCGGCCCCAGCAGCGCAACCGCGCACAGGACATTGGTAACCATGGCGATGATGCCGATTTTGACCGGGGTCTTCGTGTCGTGCCGGGCGAAAAAGCCGGAAGCGAAAACCTTGACCAGCAGGAAGCCGGGAACCCCAAGCGTATAGGCGCGCAAGGCTGCGGCAGTAGCGATGGTGTCCGCATGGGTGAATTTTCCATGTTCGAACAAAGTCTCGATGATCGGTTGTGCAACGACCATAAGCCCGATCATTGCGGGCAGGCCGAGCAGCAGGCAGAATTCGATGCCGCGGCTCGTATAATGCCGCGCCTTGGCCTCGTCGCCCGCGCCGATATGGCGCGACAGAACGGGAAGCAAAGTCGTGGCCACGGCAATACCGACGACGCCGAGCGGCAATTGGTTCAAGCGGTCGGCGTAAAACAGATGCGACACTGCGCCCGTCGGCAGCAGCGAAGCCAGAATGGTCGAAACCAGCAAATTGATCTGCGTCGCGCCCGATCCGACCGCGCCGGGCAGGATGCGGCGGAACAGCAAGCGGCTGGACTCGGTCAGGCGCGGGCGAAGCAGGGGAATGACGGCGCGCGCGCGCCAGCAGCTAACGGCAAGCCACCCGCATTGCACGACGCCAGAAACGGCGACAGCCCAAGCCAGTGTATAGCCGACATGCCAATGGAAAAAATGCGCGCCAAGCAATCCGGCGATAAGCGTAAGATTGAAAGCGATCGGCGCAGCCGCGCCGGGGGCGAAAATGCCGCGCGCGTTCAGGACGCCGGTTTGCAGTGCGGTCACCGAAATCAGCGCGAGATAGGGAAAGGTGATGGTGCTGAACTGAACCGCGAGCCTGTATCTTTCCGGGTCATGCGCAAAGCCGGGGGCCAGCACAAGGATGACGTGCGGCATCAGCATCATCACCAGCGCGGAAAACGGGATCAGGATCGACAACAGGAGAACCAAAGCCTGTCCGGCGAATTGTTGCGCGGCTTCCGCGCCGTTGCGTTCCTGCTCGGTCGTATAAAGCGGGACGAAGGCTGCCGCGAACGCGCCTTCGGCAAACAGGCTGCGGAACAGGTTGGGCAGGCGCAGCGCGACGAAAAAAGCGTCGGCGACCGGCCCCGCGCCGAGGAAAATGGCGGTCAACGAGTCGCGGACGAAACCGCCGATGCGGCTGACGACGGTCAGGCCGCTGACGGTGAAAAGGGAACGCCCGAAATTCATGTCTATATCTACGGCGATCCTGCCGCCTGGTACAAGATGCAAATTGCCAGCGACAGGCACAAAGCGGGCGCGAAGGGGAATTGCTTGTCGTCGCTATGCCTGCGCCACCAGAAATTGAACAAAAGGCCGATCAGCCCGCCGCCGGCAAAAAACCACGGCGCATTCTGCGCATGCAGCCAGAACCCGGCAGCGGCGAAGAATTTCACATCGCCCAAACCGAGCATCTCGCGCCCGCGCCATTTGCTGTACACAACCGCGAAAAACAGCCCGACGCACAGCAGCGCGGCGGAAACGGCCAATGCGAGCCAGACATCCCCGCCGCTCATCCATACATATAAGAGTCCGAGCAGGCCGAGCAGGGCATTAAGCCCGTCGGGGATGATCCCGAAATGCAAATCGATCAGCGTGATGGCGGGCAGCAGCCCGATGCCGAGGCAGAGCGGCACGGCGGCCCACGACCAGTCCTGAAAATACATTGCGATCAGGCCGAGCAGAAAGCCTGCAACCTCGCATGCCGGTTGCGGCCATTGGTTTTTCTTCAGTCCGCACGGGCACAGGAAGGACAGGGTGTCGCTGCGCAGAAGCCAGCCGAACAGGGGCGATATCTCCTGCCACGTATAGGGGTGATAGCAATAGACGCATTGCGGATTGCGGCTTTCGCCCGGCATCCGGTCGGCGCTGCGCCAGCCGAAATGCCCGGCCAGCCCGGCGGACAGCATGCCAAGCCCGCCGCCTGCGAGCAGATGCAGGATATTCGCGATCAGATGATGATGGTGATGATGCATGAAACCGGCGGGTTATAGAACGATGTGCGAACAAAGAAAGGCCGTCATTCCGGCGCAAGCCGGAATCCAGATTGAAAGTTTTTT
>JAGWKW010000019.1 GCA_028865155.1 Alphaproteobacteria bacterium | reverse complement strand
ACGTAATCATATTCGGCCCAATGGCTCATCTCGTCCGATGCTTTGGCCATGCGGCGGTTGATCTCGGCCGGGTCATCCTGCGCGCGGCTGAACAGGCGGCGTTCGAGCTCGTGCCATGACGGCGGCAGGATGAAAACGCTGACCAGATCTTCGCGCGCTTTTTCCGCCAGTTGCTGCGTGCCCTGCCAGTCGATGTCGAACAGCACGTCGCGCCCCGAAGCCAACGCGTCTTCGACCGGCTGGCGCGGCGTGCCGTAATAATTGCCGAACACCTTGGCATGTTCGAGCAGCTGGTCGCGGTTCAGCATCAAATTGAAGTCGGTCGTATCGACGAACTTATAATCTTTCCCGTTGACCTCGCCCTTGCGCGGCGGGCGCGTCGTAACCGAAACTGACAGGCTGATTTCCGGGTCGGTTTCAAGCAAAAGCCGCGACATCGTCGTCTTGCCCGCACCCGATGGCGAGGACAGAACCATCATCAGGCCTCGGCGGCGGATCAAGGTGAAAGGCAGGGTTGTCGACATGGCCGCTTGAAGAATCAGTGTATAAAACTCATGATTGCATAACATGCCGCGCCGCCGACGGACAAGCGAAGGAACCCCGCGGCATGCGTTTCCGCACCCCTTTCTCCTTTCAGGAATTTCCATGCGCACCGCCCGTCTTCTCAGAACCGCCGTCGTCATCCTTGTCCTCGCCGTGCTTGGCATCGCCACCTACCGTTACCTGACGACACCGGACACGCGCTCGACCAGCCAGAGGCTTGGCGATGCGATTCATGCCCTGCCGCAAGGGCTCGACAAGGCCAAAAGCGTCTATGAAGACCGCACCCCTGGCCAGAAATTGGGCGACGATATCAAAAACATAGGCAACAAAATCGGCAACAAAATCAAAGGGGAAACGGGTAGCCGTTAATTTTTCCCTTGATTTTGTGTACTGATCGGTATATTAATTCATTTGAATAATAAACCAAACCGTTCAGTTTATAATTAAGGCTTTTCCCGCATGACTGAGCAAGAAAGCTGTTCCCGCCCCGGACGCCCCAAAGACGCCGCCAAGCGCGAAGACATCGTCGCGGCAGCAACGGCGTTGTTCCTCGAAAAAGGCTTCGCGCTGACCAGCATGGAAGCGGTCGCGCGCCGCGCGGGGGTGTCCAAGCTGACGATCTACAGCCATTTCACGGACAAGAACGAATTATTCCGCGCGATCATGCAGGATCGCTGCGAGCGGCACGCCATGCCCGACAGTTTCGTAGCCATGGCCGATCAGCAGCCCGAAGAAGCGCTTTTGACCATCGCGCACCGCGCTTTGTCGATCGTGTTCCGGGAAGATTCTTTGCGCATGCAGCGCATCCTCTATGCCGAAGCGGCACGGCATCCCAAAATCATCGAAATTTTTTACCAGTCTGGCCCGGGCCGTATCAAAATCGCTTTCGCCGATTTGCTCCGCGCCTTCGACCGTCAGGGCAAACTTTCGGTTGCCGACCCCGAACAAGCAACCGAACAGTTCTTCAGCCTTCTGAAAGGCGAACGGCTTTTACGCACATTGATGTTCGTTCTTCCGCCGCCTGACGAAAAGGAGATCGACGCGCGCGCCAGCGCAGGGGTCGATGTCTTCCTGTCCGCCTATCGGCCGCAACATACAACAACTTCGAAAACAAAATGAAAACCAAGGCCTCGCGCATTCTTTTGCTTCTTTTCGTTCTTGCCGCGGCCATTGGCGGCGGGCTTTACGCTTATGCCCACCGCTACAACCAATCGACCGACGACGCCCAGATCGACTCCACAACGGTCACGATCGCGCCGAAAGTTTCCGGCTATATCATAGCGTCGAACATTTCCGACAATCAGCACGTCAAAAAAGGCGACGTGCTTCTGCAAATCGATCCTGCCGATTACATTGCGCGCGTCGACCGCGCGCAGGCCGCGCTGGACGCCGCCAAATCCGCCGCATCCGCCGCGCAAAACAACGCCGCGACGACATCCGTTTCCGCGCCCTCCGATCTCGACGCGGCACAGGCGCAGGTCGCGGCGGCGCAAGCCAACTGGATCAAGGCTTCGCTGAACCTGAAGCGCATGCAAAAACTCGGCAACGATGCGCGCAGCAAGCAACAGCTCGACGACGCGATAGCGGCCGAGCAAACCGCGCAATCGAACCTCGAAGACGCGAAAGCCAAACTGCGCGCGGCGCAAACCGCGCCCCGGAAAATCGCGCAGGCGCAGGCCGACAGCGACAAGCTGGCGGCACAAGTCCGGCAGGCGCAGGCCGATCTGGCCCAGGCCGAAATCGACCTCGCCAACACCAAGATCACAGCCCCCATGGACGGCATCATCACCAAGCGCAGCGTCGAACGCGGCGACTACGTCCAGCCGGGACAGTCGCTCGGCGCGATCGTGGCGGACGATTTGTGGGTCACGGCCAATTTCAAGGAAACGCAGCTAACCGACATGCGCCCCGGCCAACCGGCCACGATCACGGTCGACGCCTACCCCAACCTGAAGCTTAAAGGCAAGATCGACAGCATCCAGTCGGGCACGGGCGCGTTTTTCTCGACCTTCCCGCCCGAAAACGCGACCGGGAATTTCGTCAAGATCGTCCAGCGCGTGCCGGTCAAAATCGACCTGACGACCACAATCGACCCGAAGCTGGCGCTTGGCCCCGGCATGTCGGTCGAGGCCACCGTCGATACCGCCCCGGCGGGAGAATAAGCCCATGAGCCTATCCGCCGCCGCGGAAAAAGACATAGGCCGCACGTTGCATCCAATGCTGGTGGCGATGATCGTAAGCCTTGCTGCCTTCATGGAAGTGCTGGACACGACGATCACCAACGTCTCGCTGCCACATATCGCAGGCAGCCTCGCCGCCAGCCCCGACGAAAGCACCTGGATCCTAACCGCCTATCTCGTCGCCAACGGCATCGTGTTGCCGATTTCCGGCTGGCTTGCCGACGTTATAGGGCGCAAAACCTTCTTTATATTGTGCATCGGCGGCTTCACCGTCGCGTCTTTGGCCTGCGGCATGGCGACGTCGCTGCCTATGCTGATTGTCTTTCGCCTTATCCAGGGGCTGGCAGGCGGAGGGCTGCAGCCGACCCAGCAGGCGATCATCATGGACAGCTTCCCGCCCGAAAAACGCGGCACCGCCTTCGCCGTGACCGGCATCACGATGATCGTGGCGCCCGTTCTGGGGCCGACGCTCGGCGGCTATATCACCGATAATTTCAGCTGGCGCTGGATCTTCTTCATGAACGTTCCGGTCGGCATCATGGCCGTGCTTCTGGTCAAGGAATTCGTTTTCGATTCGCCGCATGCGAAGGCCCATGGCTTCCGCTCGGTCGATTATATCGGGCTGGGCCTGATCGCGCTCGGCCTCGGCTCCTTGCAGGTCATCCTCGACAAGGGGCAGGAAGACGACTGGTTTTCGAGCCATTTCATCCTTTTCTTCGCCACCGTCGCCGCTATCTGCCTGACCTGCGCCGTCTTCTGGCTGCTGAGCCGCAAAAACCCCATCGTCGATCTGCGCCTGCTTAAAAACGCGGCGTTCGGCCCCGCATGCCTGTTCATGTTCGTCGTCGGTTTTTCACTTTATGGCGCGGCGACCATGCTGCCGCTTCTGCTGCAGACCCAGTTCGGCTACGACGCGACCCTTGCCGGGATGGTTCTGTCCCCCGGCGCTGTAGCCATCATTTTCCTGATGCCCATCGTCGCCAAACTCGTCAACAGGGTGCAGGCACGTTACCTGATCGCCGTCGGCATGGGATCAATCGCCGTCGGCATGACGGTCATGCGGCATTTCACCCCGCAAACCGATTACGACACTTTCGTTCTCATGCGTATCTTGCAGGTCGCCGGATTGCCTTTCCTGTTCGTGCCGATCAGCACGATGGCTTTCAGCAAGATCCCGAACGAGAAAAACAACAAAGCTTCGGCACTTTATTCTCTGATGCGCAATCTGGGCGGAAGCTTCGGCATCGCGATGCTGCTGAGCTTCCGCACCCGCCACGAACAGGCGCACCAGACTTTGCTGGCGCAACACCTGTCACCCGCCAATATCGCCTACCGCCCTGCGTTCGACCATGCGGTTGCCACGCTGATGGCGCACGGCCAGACCCATGCCGTAGCGATCCATATGGCAATGGGGGCCATGTACAAACAATTGCTCGCGCAGGCGACGATGCTAAGTTATGGCGACGCGTTCGGGCTTCTGGCCGGGGTGACGGCCCTGTTCGCCATCGCCGCCCTGTTCCTGCCGCGTAACGAGCTGCACGGCAAAGCATCCGGCGAACCGGTGGCTGCGCATTAAGGAGTTAAGATTATGAAAAAAACAGCGCTTCTTTTTACGCTCCTGCTCGCCGGATTGCCCTTGTCGCTTGCGGCCTGCGAAGTCGGGCCCGATTATGCGCCGCCCGCCACGAACGCACCCAAGGCGTGGGATGCAGACAGGCAGGGGAGTTTCGGCACAATCGACCAGAACTGGTGGAAAAATTTCAACGATCCTGTCCTGAGCGAACTGATCGGCAAGGCCACGCAAGGCAATTTCGACCTGCAAATCGCCGAGGCTCGCATCGCGCAAGCGCGCGCGGGCGTGGCATCGGCGACGGCAGCGCTGCTGCCGCAGGGCGACGTCAAGGGAACGGCAACGCGCGAAGCCAACCAGATGGCGATGCCGGGTGGAAGCGCCAATCCGTTCGGATCGTTACTGCACAAACCGTTCAACCTTTTCCAGACCGGTTTCGATGCAAGTTGGGAGCTCGATCTGTTCGGCGGGAACCGCCGCGCGCGCGAAGCGGCGCAGGCAGAAATGCAGGCATTCGAAGCCTCGCGCGACGATCTTATGGTCAGTCTGCGTGCGGAAGTAGCGCGCACCTATGTCGATATCCGCCAGTATCAGGCGCAGATCGAAATCGCCAAAGACACCGTTGCGGCGGACTGCAAGAGCCTTCAGATCGCGCGCCAGCGCTTCAAAGTCGGCGAAGCGGCGCGCCTCGACGTAACGCAGGCCGAGGCCGCACTTGAAAGTGCGCGACAGAAACTGCCTGCACTGCAAAGCCAATTGGTGCAAAGCGAATATGCGCTCGACGTCCTGCTCGGTGCGCAGCCAGGCACGGCGCGCAAAATCATCGCGGTGACCAAACCGATCCCCGTTTCCAATAAAGAGCTTGTCCTCGCCGCACCAGCCGCCGTCATCGCCCAACGTCCCGATATCCGCATGGCAGAACGCAAACTGGCGGCGACAACGGCGCAGCAAGGCGTCGCAGCCGCTAAATTCTTCCCCGACATTTCTCTGTCCGGCTTTTTCGGCGCGCTTAACACGAGCGCAGAAAACCTCGTCATCGCAGGTAACGAATCCTGGATGGCGAGCGGCAGCATTTTATGGCCGATCCTGAGCTACGGCAGCCTGTCGGCCAATTTGCATGCCGCCAACGCACAACAACAGGAAGCGATGGCTTTTTACCGCAAGACCGTTTTTGGCGCGCTGGCCGATGTCGACAAGGCGCTGTCCGCCTATACCGAACAGGAAAAAACCTTGCGCGCGACTTCGGCCGAAGCCGGAAAAGACCGCCAGTCTCTGGCCATCGCGCGCGACCGCTACCGCGCCGGCGTGACTGCGCTCGACGGCGTCCTCGACGCGCGGCGGACTTTTGACGCGGCGCGCGACAAGCAGGCGCAGGCCGAAGCGACAGCGACGCAAGACCTGATAGCGCTTTATAAAAGCCTCGGCGGCGGCTGGCGCAAAGGTTAATTTCCGTTCTTCGGCCGCATATTTGACCGAAGTCAAGTCCGTTTGCGCCGTGCTGCCTATGATCCAGCCAAGCCAGCAAAAAGCGGGAGAAGAACGATGGCGGCAAGAGATTTGGCCAGATTTAAGGATGTCCCCAAGCATCTGCTGCGCCCCGTTCCGGCCTGGGTCTACACGCCGTTTCTACAGCGCGCCGCCGGGCACATCGCCCGCAAGCATCCGCGCCTGTTTCGCCGCCTTGGCCCCCACAGCCACAAAAATTTCCTGATCCAATTTACCAATTTACCTTTCGTCCTTCTTTTACAGCCGCATCCAGGCCATGTGCGGATCGAGGTCTTCCGCGACGCGCGACACGTCGAGTATGACGCCAAAATTTCCGGAAGCTTTCTCGACATGCTGCGCTTGCTCGACGGACGCATGGATGGCGACGCGATCTTTTTCTCGCGCGCACTCAGAGTCGAAGGCGACACCGAAGCCGTCGTCAGCCTGCGCAACGCGCTCGACGACGTCGAAGGCAGCATCGCAGGCGACGTCGCCGATCTTTTCGGCGCGCCCGGGCGCGCCGGGCTTTCTTTCCTGCGCCGGATCGAGGCCTAGACCATGCAGGAAGAGACGCGCAAGAAACCTGAACTTGTCTGCCCTGCGGGAACGCCCGCCGCCTTCCGCACCGCCGTCGACGCAGGTGCGGATGACGTTTATTGCGGATTCCAGAATGCCACCAACGCCCGGAATTTTCCCGGACTCAACTTCATGCTCGACGAACTCG
This sequence comes from Alphaproteobacteria bacterium, assembly GCA_028865155.1. Classification (GTDB taxonomy): domain Bacteria; phylum Pseudomonadota; class Alphaproteobacteria; order UBA9219; family UBA9219; genus CAIXLI01. The sequence goes on along the minus strand of JAGWKW010000019.1, from coordinate 5,611 downwards.
AAGAAGCCATCGATTACGCACATCGGCATGGAACGAAAGTCCTTCTCGCCCTCAACACTTTTCCGCCCGCCGGGCAAACGCAATTGTGGAAACAGGCGGCTGCGGACGGCGCGCGGCTTGGCGTCGACGCCTTCATCGTCGCCGATATCGGCGTGGCCAGGCATATCACGGAAAAGCATCCCGGCCAGCGTTTGCATCTGTCGGTCCAAGCGGGGGCGCCCTCGGTCGAAGCAATCAAATTCTATTGCGAGGAATTCGGAGTCAAACGCGTCGTACTGCCGCGCATTCTGACGGTTCCCGAAATCAAATCTTTAAAATCCGAAATTCCGTGCGAGATTGAAACCTTCATCTTCGGCAATCACGGGTTGATGGCCGAAGGGCGATGCAGCTTGACCAATTACGCGACCGGGTATTCGACCAATATGGACGGCGTCTGTTCACCTGCCGGCGACGTCGAATATAAGGAAGACGAAGACGGCAATGTGCGGTCACGGCTCGCCGATTTCACGATCGACTGCTTCGGCTGCGGCCAGAATGCGGGCTATCCGACTATCTGTAAGGGCCGCTACCACGCGCCGCACCGCGACGACGCTTATTACGCGTTCGAGGAGCCGGTCAGCCTCAACCTCGCCGGGCTTCTGCCAGATCTTATCGAAGCAGGGGTTGACGCTTTCAAGATCGAAGGCCGGCAACGTTCGCGCGCCTATGTCCGCGCCGTGGTCGAGGCATGGCGTAAGGCTATCGACGATGTCGTCGAAGGCAAGCCGCCGGAAATCGCTGACCTTCTGGCCTTTACCGAAGGCCAAAAACAAACCCAAGGCGCTTTCCAAAGCAAGAAATGGAGATGACATGGACGCGCAGCTGACATTGGGGCCGGTTTTGTTCAACTGGGATCCGGAAAAATGGCGTGACTTCTATTTCCGCATCGCCGACGAAGCGCCCATCGATACTGTTTATGTCGGCGAAGTCGTTTGCTCGAAACGTGCGCCTCTCTTCGAACCTTTCATCGCGGAAACCATCGAACGCTTGGCCAAAGGCGGTAAAAAAGTCGTTTTTTCGACGCTGGCCGAAGTCATGCTGCCGCGCGAACGCAAAATGACCGAAGATCTGTGCGCTGCGGACGAATATATGGTCGAGGCCAACGACGCCTCGGCCCTGTACCGTCTGCGCGGCAAGCCGCACTGCGTCGGCCCCTTCGTCAATGCCTATAATGAGGAAACGCTTGCGGTTCTAGCGGAGCTGGGCGCAAAACATTTCACCTTGCCGCCGGAATTACCCGGCGAAGCCATACCCGCAATGGCCGTGGCGGCCAAAAGAAACAAGGTCTCGCTCGAAGTGCAGGTCTATGGCCGTTTGCCTTTAGCCATATCGGCGCGATGCTACCATGCCCGTGCGCACGGAAAGATGAAAGATAATTGCCAATATGTCTGCGGCGAGGATGCCGACGGCATGCCGCTTAAAACCATCGATGGGCAGGATTTCCTCGTCGTCAATGGCGTTCAGACTTTGTCGCATCTGTGCCTGTGCCTGATGGGCGAACTCGGCGTCATGCGCAAAGCAGGTATCACCGCCTTCCGTCTGTCGCCGCATAGCCATGACATGGTCGGTGTCGCCCATTTGTTCCGCGACGTTCTCGACGGTAAGGCCGAAGCCGCGCAGGCAACGCGAAAACTGGAAAAAATGCGTCCCGACATGCCTTTGGCCAACGGCTTTTTCTACCGCAAGCCCGGCCATATGTGGATTACCGGCGATACCGCGCAAGCCGCCTAATCGCCCTGTTGACCTCGTCCGCGTTCCGTGTAGGTTGAAAAATCACCATCACGGATCTTAATCTATGCCTGTTTTTCACACTCTTGACGATATTGATCCGCGCGGCAAAAGGGTTTTGCTGCGCGCCGACCTCAACGTGCCGATGAAAGACGGGCGCGTAAGCGACGATGCGCGGCTGACGCGCCTGATTCCGACGCTTCGGGATTTGTCAACCGCCGGCGCGAAAATCGTCATCCTGTCGCATTTCGGCCGCCCCGACGGCAAGCGCAACGAAAAATACAGCCTGCGCCCCGTCGCCGAAGCCTTGCAAATCATATGGAAGAAGCCCGTCGCCTTCGCGCCCGACTGCATCGGCCCCGAAGCCGCATCAGCCGTCGCCGCGCTGCAACCGGGCCAAATCCTCGTCCTTGAAAATACGCGCTTCCATCCGGGCGAGGAAAAGAACGACGCCGCTTTCGCCAAGCAGCTCGCTGCCCTTGGCGACATATACGTCAACGACGCTTTTTCCGCTGCACACCGCGCTCATGCCTCGACCGAAGCGCTGGCGCATCTTCTGCCTTCCGCGGCTGGCCGCCTGATGCAGGCCGAACTTGACGCGCTTGAAAAAGCGCTCGGCAACCCGGCACATCCCCTCGCCGCGCTGGTAGGCGGGTCGAAAATCTCAACCAAGCTCGACCTGCTTGAAAATCTCGTCGCCAAGGTCGATATGCTGGTTTTAGGCGGCGGCATGGCCAATACGTTCCTTGCCGCGCAAGGCGTCGATGTCGGCAAATCCTTATACGAACCCGATATGCTCGACACCGCGCGCGCCATCGCCGCCAAGGCCGGGGCACGCGGCTGCCGTATTGTCCTTCCCACTGACGCTGTTGTAGCGATGCAGCTGAAAGCCAATATCGCGACGCAAACCGTGCCCGTCGCCTCGGTACCCGCCGATGCCATGATGCTCGATATCGGGCCGCAATCGGCACGTAATGTCGCTGGTCTTCTGGCAAGCTGCAAAACACTGGTCTGGAACGGGCCGCTCGGCGCGTTCGAATTCCCGCCTTTCGACCGCGCGACGGTCGAGGTCGCGCAAACCGTGGCCGCGCTGACCAAGCAAGGCAAGCTTCTTTCCGTCGCGGGCGGCGGCGATACGGTCGCCGCGGTGGCGCATGCGAAAGCCTTGGATGATTTCAGCTATGTTTCCGCGGCAGGCGGCGCGTTCCTCGAATGGATGGAAGGCAAAACCCTGCCGGGCGTCGCCGCCTTGCAGATCAGGCGTTGATTTCGCCCGCTTCGACCCACCAGTCCGGATTGGCGTTCTTGATTTCCTTTGCCGCCGTTTCGGCAGCGGCCTTGTCGGCATAAATCCCGAAACAGGTCGCGCCACTGCCCGACATGCGCGCGAGCAGGCATTCCGTCGAGGCCGCGATCGCATCGACAACATCGACGATTTCAGGCAACAACCGGCAGGCGGCGGCATAAAGATCATTGCTGCGTAACTTCAGCATCGTCGCCATATCCTGAACGTTTGAAGGTGCGTGATCGAACCGCGCCAGCGGCGAAAACGCGTCGCCGCTTTCGCGATAATTCTTATAGACCATCGGCGTCGGCAATTCCTTGCCCGGATTGACAAGCACCACGCCCGCGCGCGGCAAGCGCGGCGCGGCGACAACGCCGTCGGCGGTCATGTAACAATTTTCCGTCTTCAGGCACACGGGCACATCCTGCCCGTGCCGCGCCGCCGCTTCGGCCAGACGCGGATCGTCCGCCGCCAAGCCCCAGAACTGCGCCAGCGTGCGCAAGGTTGCGGCGGCATCGCTCGACCCGCCGCCGATGCCCGAAGCGACCGGCAAATTTTTTATCAATGTCAGAGAAATGCCGAGCGCATTATGCGTCAACACCGCAAGCGACTGCGCCGCCGCAACCGCAAGATTCGCATCCCTGTCCTCGCGCGCCAGGGCATCAGCCTGCGGCCCTTCGACCACAAAAGAAAAGTCCTGCGCCGGACGCAGTCGGATCTCGTCGCCGATCGTCGCAAAGGCGACAAGGCTGTCGAGATCATGATAACCGTCCGCCCGCCGTCCGGTGACGTGCAGGTAGAGATTGAGCTTGGCGGGCGCAAATTCGACGATATCTTTCATGCGCGGCAATGTAGGGATTTCGACGGCAAAAACAACCTCTATACGCCTTCAAACCACGATTTCTTCACGCTTTTTCTCTTTTTTCCGGCCGCAAGGCATTTTTGCGCCGCTAGCGCTAATGCCTACCAGAATAGGTCTTTGCCGCGGCGTGGTTAGCGGATTTTTTGCCGCCGGGCATTATAGTGGTTTCATTATTTTTAATGCCATTACAGGGAGGTTGCGATGTCCATGCAACAAAGAGCCGCCGGATACCGGCGCGAATTACTGCCCTACAGCGTGCCTTGTGCGGCAGACAACGACAATCTGATCAACGTCCTTCTGGTCGAAGACGATTACAGCGACACGCTGCTTACGATCCAGAAAATCAACGCGACCAGCATCCCGTACAATCTCGATCGCATCACTCACGGCGACGACGTTCTGCCTTATCTCGGCAACTGCGCGCAAACGCGGCTGCCGGATATCATGCTACTCGACCTTGGGCTTCCTGGCGCCGACGGGTTCGATGTTCTGCAGGCATTGATGGGCGCGCCCGCCGCCTTGCGCGCCGTCCCTATCGCCGTTATCACGGGATTGCGCGATCTCAGCCCCATGTCGTCGGCCTATCGCGACCTTCCGATCTGGGGCTGCCTGGCCAAACCCGTAAGCGTGGACGATTTGCTGCCGATTTTATCGAAGGCGCTGCCGAACTAGAAGCCGGGTCACGCCACGCATTGCCTGTTTTGCGGCGTCTTGGCGAAACAGTACGCGCTAGAGGCGGTTTTCTTCGCCTCGTACATGGCCGCGTCCGCGCATTGCATCAATTCCGCGCCAGACAAAAGGGCATCCGCCGCGCACACGGCAATGCCGATGCTGACGCCGATCCGGAGCTCGAGGCCGGAGGTCGAAAACGGCGCTTCGAGGGACATAATCAATTTCTGCGCCAGCGCAGCGCAATGCTCGCGCGAAGACGCGCTTTCGATCAGCAGCGCGAATTCGTCGCCGCCGAAGCGGGCGGGAAGATCGGCCGCGCGCAGGCAGGCTCTGAGCCGCTTGCCCGTTTCCGCCAGCAGGCGGTCGCCGACCGCGTGGCCATGCGCGTCGTTGACGGGCTTGAAACGGTTCAAATCGAGGAAAAAAAGGCCGAGGCTGCCGCCGTACCGCCTGAGCCGCGACAGTGACGCCGCAAGCCGTTTTTCGAAAAACAGCCTGTTGGCCAGACCGGTCAGGCGATCATAATTCGCCTGAACCGCCAGTTCGTTCTCGAACCGCTTACGGACGATGGCATAGCAAATCGCGCGCTTGATGGCGTGGCCGTCGATCTGATCCTTGAAAATGTAGTCCTGCGCGCCTTCTTCGATCGCCTCGACCGCGGCGGTTTCGTTCTTGTAGGCGGTCAGGAAAATGACCGGCAGTTTCGGCGCCATGTTCTGGATGCTTTGCAGCCCGCTATTGTCGACCACGTCCGGCAGCGAACGGTCGAGAAGCGCGATGTCGAACTGGGTCTGCGAAAGAACGCGCAGCGCGTCAGCCAGGGAAACGGCTGTGTCAACCCGTTCGATTTCGGGCATGGTCTGGCGAATGGCCTTGCCGATCAAAAGCGCATCGCCACGCGAATCGTCGATGAGCAGAATGCGGAGAGGAGAAGAGGATGTTTTCATATCGCCGCGCCCTGTGCCGTTTTCACGCGGAAATATCGCACAAAGTGATTACCGAATCTTGAATGTTGCCCATACGCG
>JAGWKW010000233.1 GCA_028865155.1 Alphaproteobacteria bacterium | reverse complement strand
AAACTGAAACCAAGGTCGAAATCGGCCCCGATAACTTCGGCGTGCTTGTCGAAACCTGCTGCAAGGCCGAGCGGATGCGCGAAATTCAGGCTGCAGAATGTCGTTTTGAGGATATCGTCTTTAACGGCAGGGCCGACGGGCATCAGCCCGTATTTCATGCAAGCGACGACAAGCCCATGCGCCTTTTCCGGATCGAGGCAAAAGAAGAGGGGGCGAAGAAACGGATAGATATCGAAGGGCAAGAGCAGCATCGGGCGATTCCGAAGGAAAGCTGGACGACGCCCCTATCATTCCCATATCGGCGCAAAACGCGCAATCAGGAAGTGGCGTGTCCCGACGCGGCTGCGGCGGCCTTGACCGGGTGCGGCTCTTCGACCTTGATGAAGCGGATATGCTCGCTTGTCAGCGGCGTCGCCAGTCCTTCCGGATTGACGTCGAGGTCGAGGTCGATGGTGACGCAGGCCTGGCTGTCGATGACGGAGAAATTCTTGTGCCCGTTGCGTGGCAGCATGATATTGGTTTCGAGACAATAAAGAATAAGCGGCCGGAGCGCATCGATGCCGCGATAGGTGAATTCCGCCTGTTGCGTCGCGCTGCCATATTCCATTTCGACGACGAGCTTGATGCCATCCGGCGCTTCGGGTGCGCAGGATTTCAATACGCCGCCGGGAAGGAATTTGGGCGTGATGCGACTGTAGGATTGAAACGCTTCGAGCATTTCTTCGGGCGAAAACACAAGTCTGCGAATATCCTGAACCATGAAATGCCCCCGCTAAAAAATATATGTCGATTGAAAATACGCTCAAGATACAAGGATAAGGATACTAATTTGTTAATTTAAGCGCCGGGAAACGAAAAAAGCGGGGATTTTAATCCCCGCTTTTTCATCAATTTGTTCGCATCACTTCTTGGCGGGTGGCGGCGGCGGTTCCTGTGGGCCAAGCTTGACGCCTGCGGCTTCAAGTTGCTTGACGATCTTTTCGGCGTCCTTGTTGCCTTGGTGCGAAAGCGCGACGGTTCCGGAAATCAGCGCGTTCAACTGGCCGCGAACCTTGCCGATCTGGGCCAGCGGTTTTTCCTGCTGGGTTTTGGCTGCCTCGAAACCTGACCGGGCATTGACCAGAAGCGACGTCTGAAAACCGAGGAAGATCACGACGACGAAAGAAAGCAAGCAAAGGGGAAAAAGAACCTGTGCAGGAGTGATTTTATCGCTAGTAGCCATGACCGGCCTCCTTATTTCTTGTGCTTGCTGTTTTCGGCCTTGGGCTCTTCGGCCTTATGCTCTTTGATCGTGATGCCTTGCGCGGCAAGAAGATCGCGTATCGGGGCGTTGTTTCCCTTGATCGCATCTTCGGCCATCACGCGAACCAGATTCTGGTTGAACAGGGACAGGCGCTGCCCTTCGTTGATCTGTTCCTGGCGGGCGGCGAGTTCGGTTTGCAATTTTTGGTTGCTCGTGGCCAGCGAGATATTGACGACGACCAGTATCAGCGCGATCGCGCCGAAGGCCATCGATCCCCAATATGTGACTTTTTCGTTCATGGTCTTCTCCAGACTCTACAAAACAGGTTTCTACCGCTAACATGCACGAGAATGATTCGCAAGGAGACGCCGCGGCATGCCTCACCTCCCGATTCTCATCCTATGCGTAATTGCGGCGGGATTGTGTTTCGACTTCGTCAACGGCTTCCACGACGCTTCCAACTCCATCGCCACCATCGTTTCGACCCGCGTTTTAACCCCGCGGCAGGCTGTTCTTCTGGCGGCGACATTCAACTTCATCGCTGTCTTTATATTCGGCACCGGCGTGGCCAAAACGGTCGGGTCGGGCATGATCTCGCTCGATTACGTCACACCGCAGGTCATTTTATGTGGGTTGATCGGCGCGATCGCATGGGGCCTTATCACTTGGCGGTTCGGCATCCCCACCAGCTCGTCGCACGCGCTGATGGGCGGCTATGCGGGGGCGGCCGTGTTTCACGCCATTCTGCTGCACGGCATCGGCGCGGCGGCCGACCCGATCATCGCGCCGGGCTGGACGATGGTTCTGGCTTTCATCGTTATCGCGCCGGTCATGGGGCTGGCGCTCGGCTATGGGTTGATGTCGGCGTTGAGTTTTGCTCAAGCCCGCGCCGGATTGTCGTCCGATAATAAACTCTATGGCCGTATCCAGGTTTTTTCGTCCGCTTTTCTAAGCCTCATGCATGGCAGCAACGACGCCCAAAAAACCGCAGGTATTCTGGCGGGCGCGATGACGGCGGCGGGCGTGTTCAAAAGCTTCACGGTACCATTCTGGATTTTGGGCCTGTCTTATGGGGTGATGGGATTGGGTACGCTTGCGGGCGGCTGGCGCATTGTACGCACGATGGGGCATCGGCTCACGAAATTGAAACCGCAGGACGGCGTTTGCGCCGAATCCGCCGCCGCGCTGTCGATCTTGGCCGCGACGGTTTTCAACTTGCCGATTTCGACCACGCATCCGACGACGGGCGCGATCCTCGGCGTCGGCACGGCCAAAGACGTTTCGAGAGTCCGCTGGGGCACGGCG
>JAGWKW010000232.1 GCA_028865155.1 Alphaproteobacteria bacterium | reverse complement strand
GGCGCCGCCGGAAATCACGACCATCTCGCCGGGTTCGATGTCGCGCACGAACTCCGCGCCGATGATGTCGAGCGCGCAAGTCTCGCTGGCCAGCACATAAGCGCCGTCGATCTGGCCCAGAACCAAAGGCCGCACGCCATAGGCGTCGCGCACGCCGATCAGCATATCCTTGCCGAGGCAGATCAGCGAATAAGCCCCCTCGACCTGCCGCAGCGCCTCAATCAGCCTGTCCACGGGCCGGTCGGCATTGGCGGTCGCCATCAGGTGGATGATGACCTCGGTGTCGGTCGTCGACCGGAACAGGCAGCCGCGCTTGACGAGCTGCTTTTTCAAAATCTGCGCGTTGGTCAAATTGCCGTTATGGCCCAGCGCAAAGCCGCCGAAGGCGAAGTCGGCGAACAAAGGCTGCACGTTGCGCAGCGCGGTTTCGCCCGTCGTGGCGTAACGCGTATGGCCGATGGCAGCCGTGCCTTGCAGCCGCGCGACGACGCTGTCGGCGCTGAAATTCTCGCCGACATGGCCCAGCGCGTGATGCGCGTTGAAATTCGCCCCGTCGAAACAGACGATGCCCGCCGCTTCCTGTCCCCGGTGCTGAAGCGCATGAAGCCCCAATGCCGTCATGGCGGCGGCGGATTCGGTTCCGATGATGCCGAAGATGCCGCATTCCTCATGCAGTTTGTCGTCGTCGAAGGGCGAAGTCGTAAAATCCGGTGCGGTCATGGGTTGCTTTCCTGCTTGAGGATTTTGCCGATAGCGTCGGGCGGCGGCGCGGGCGCGGCGGCATTGTTGCTGTCTGCCGCCGGGCGCGCCTTGATCGCGGGCGTCGAAAGCAGGTCGAGGTCGCGCAGATTGATCTTCTTCTCCGCGGCCTGCTTGCGCGCATCGTATTCTTCCATCGTCTTGCCGATCATGTCCTTGGGGATCAGCACCTGAAGCTTGCGCGCGCCATAGGCCAGAAGCGGGCGCGTCTTGGCATTCATCAAAAGCGCGGGCGGTGCGTCATGATCGTCCTGCTTGGCCGTCTGCGGCTGCCCCGCTTGCTGTTGCGCAGGCTGTTGCTGTTGCGGCTCGTCGATGCCGGGCCACAACACGATGGACGCGCCCAGATAAAGCAAAGACACGACCAGCGCGCCGCGCAAAAGCCCATAAAGGAAGCCAAGCGACCGGTCGATGGAGGTCAGCGCGCGCCCGCGGATCAGCAGATAGGCGACCAGCGCGCCCGCGACGGTAAGCAAAATAATGGCGCCCACGAAAACGCCCGCCATCGAAGCCCACGCGGCGACCTTCCCGCTTTTTATATAGTGATGCACGAACGGTACTGCAAAGGGGTACAGCTTCACGGCCGCGAAATAAGCCCCCGTCCAGGCGATAAGCGAGAAAATCTCGCGCATAAAACCGCGCATAAGGGCCAGAAAACCCGATAAAAGAACGATGCCGATAACGACGTAATCCAGCGTGTTAAAGCCGCTATGGGGGTCCATGTGCCGTTCCGGTTGTTGGTTCGCCACTGTGTAGCACAAAAAGCCGGAAAGTTAATACTTTTATGCGCGTTTTATTTGCGGCGCAGTCTGGAAAAGCGGCAAAAGCTCGCTGAGCTGCCCGATTTCGGTAACGCGGAGCAGGGGGGCGGCGGAAGACTTCCGCGCCTTGTCCTGCTCCGGCATAATCGCCTGCGAAAATCCCAATTTGACTGCTTCCTTCAACCGCAAATCCGGCTGGCTCACGCGCCGCACTTCGCCCGACAAGCCGATTTCCCCGAACGCGACGCATCCGGCCGGAACCGGCTCCCCGGTCAGCGACGACAACAACGCCGCCGCGACGGCCAGATCGGCGGCAGGCTCGGCAATACGGAAACCGCCCGCGACATTCAGGTACACGTCGTTCTGCCCGAACGCGACGCCGCACCGCGCTTCCAAAACGGCCAATATCATCGCCAGCCGCCCGCCATCCCACCCGATCACGGCGCGGCGCGGATTGCCATAGGCGGCGGGAGCGACCAGCGCCTGAATTTCAACCAGAACGGGCCGCGTGCCTTCCAGCCCCGCGAACACCGCCGCACCGGACATATCGTCGCGCCGGTCGGCAAGGAACAAAGCCGACGGGTTCTGCACTTCCATCAAACCCTTGTCGGTCATCTCGAACACGCCGATTTCGTCCGTGGGGCCGAAGCGGTTCTTGACGCCGCGCAGCACGCGGAACTGATGGCCGCGGTCGCCTTCCAGATACAAAACCGTATCGACCATATGTTCCAATACGCGCGGCCCCGCAATCGTGCCTTCCTTGGTCACATGCCCGACAAGGATCACCGAAATGCCGCGCTTCTTCGCGACGCGGATCAATTCCTGCGCCGATGTCCGCACCTGCGCCACGGTTCCCGGCGCGCTGTCCAGCGTATCGACATACATCGTCTGAATGGAATCGATAATCAGGATGTCGGGCGCGTCTTTTCCGTCCACCGCGCCGACAATGTCGCGAATGGACGTCTCGCTCGCCAACTGGCACGGCGCGTCGGCCAACCCCAACCGCGCGGCGCGCAGCCGCACCTGATC
>JAGWKW010000231.1 GCA_028865155.1 Alphaproteobacteria bacterium | reverse complement strand
CGGACAGGGCCGCGCTCTGCCGGGTGGCGTTTTCAAGCCGCGCCTGCCATGCGTTGATTTCCTGTTCCATGCTTTCCGCACGTTCGGCGCAAATCGCCTGCTCGCGGCGCAAACGGTCGCATTCGCTTTTCTTCGCAGCCTGTGTTTCGCGTTTTTCGGCCAAAGCCGCACGTTTGTCGCTGATGGAAGCGCGGGCGGCGTCGAGGTCGGGAATGGCTTTCTGCTCTTCCTCGATCGCGGCCATGCGTCGCGAGATTTCCCCATGATCTTCGGAAATCTGGTGCAATGCGGCATCGATACTTTCGATTTTGGCCGTCAGTGCAGTCGTTTCTTTTTCCTGCTGCGCATAGGTCGCGCGCGCGTCGTTAAGAGCCGCAAAGGCAATTTTCAACGCTTCGCGCGCCTGTTTGTCTTCGCTCTGGCGTTGTGTGAAGAACGCGGCCGCTTCGGCCAGCGCATCCTGTGCCTTGCGCAAATCTTCATCCGCCGACGCGATCTCGCTTTCGAGCGCGGACATGCGGTTGCGCTGCTGCAGGCGCAGGGCGGTTGCGGTCTTGGCCTGCGGGGTCAGCGTGAAGCCGTCCCAGCGCCATGCCCAGCCGTCGCGGCTGACGATGATTTGCCCTGGGCGCAAATCGCGGGCGGCTGTTTCGCCTGACGCCGCCTCTTCTGCCAGACCGATCTGCGACAGACAACGCGCAAGTGCAGGCGGAGCTTCCACACGCTGCGCCAAAGAGGTTACGCCTTGCGGCAAAGCGGGCGCGTCGGCCAAAGGCTCGACATTGCGCCAATATTGCGCGGCGGAAGAATCCAGCCCCGCCGTCAGCGCTTCGCCCAAAGCCACGGCCAGCGCATGCTCGAAACCGGGCGCGACGGTGATCAGGTCGACGATCTTCTCGCTGTCGGCATCGTCGCTGTGCAGCAACGCGGCGATCGCATCGCTTTCGGCGCGCAATTTCGTCGCTTCGGCCTGCTTGGCCTGCGCGACGTCACGGGCCGATATCTGAATTCGTTCGGCTTCGTGATAGAATTGCTCGGCCTGATGCGCCTGTTCCTGCCGCTTGGCGAGCTCCTTTTCCGTCGCTTCGACCATGGCGGAAGCGAGCGCGAGATCGGGCCGCGCCGCCGCTTCGTTGGCCAGCGCGGCGCGTTCGGCCTGCAGCTGTGCGCGCCGTTTTTCCATCTGGTCGCGGCGGTCGCGCAGCATCTCCATTTCACGCTGCAGAGACTGTTTCTTCGCTTCGGCCGAGGCGGTTTCCTGCATCAATTGCGACAATGCGGCGTCGAGAGCTTCGACTTCGGCGCTCACCGACTCGAAAATTTCCATGGCACGAGGCAATTCCCCGGCGATATTTTCTTTCGTCGCGGCAAGCTGCGCGGATTCCTCGCGCAATCTGGCGATGGCTTCTTCGCCATCCTTGCTGCGTGTTTGTTCGCGTTCGAGGTCGCCTTTGGCCTGTTCAAGCCGTTGTTCCTGCGCGGTCGTATCCTCGGCCACACGGCGCAATTCGGCGTCGATCTGCTCGCGCGCCAGGGTCAGTTTTTGCAGAACGGCGGCTGCTGCGGCCTCGGCCTGGCGCAGGCCCGGCAATTCGGCGGCGATGTCCGTCCGCGCGGCATTGCCTTGCGTAACGATGGCGAACAATTCCGCAACCCGCGCTTCCGCGGCGGCGAACGCTTCTTTGGCGCGTTCGTCGCTTTGCCCGGCTTCGATCCAGCGCAGATGCAAAAGCCCGGCTTCGGTACGGCGGATATGGTCGGCGAGATTGCGATAGCGCGAGGCTTGCCGCACCTGTGTTTTAAGGCTGCGCAACTGCGCGTCATAGCTTTGCAGAACGTCGTCGACGCGGGTCAGATTCTGTTCGGCGGCTTTCAGCTTCAATTCGGCTTCGTGGCGGCGGGCCTGCAGGCCCGCAGTTCCCGAGGCTTCTTCCAGAATTGCACGGCGATCCTGCGGCTTGGCGCGGATCAGCGCGTCGATCTGTCCTTGCCCGACCAGATTGGTCGAATGTGCGCCGGTCGCCTGATCGGCGAACAGAAGCTGGACATCACGGCGGCGGACGGGCTTGCCGTTGACCTTGTAGTCAGAGCCGTTGCCGCGTTCGATCTGGCGCGTGACATGCAGCGTATCTTCGGCATTGAATTCGGCCGTGGCGGTGCGCTCGGCATTGTCGAGTTCGAGCATGACTTCGGCAATGTTACGCGATGGGCGCGTCGCGGTGCCGCCGAAAATGACGTCGTCCATTTCCGCGCCGCGCATGCTTTTGGCGGAATTTTCGCCCATGACCCAGCGCAGGGCTTCGACGAGGTTCGATTTGCCGCAGCCATTCGGCCCGACAATGCCGGTCATGCCCGGCGCGATATGCAGATCGGTCGGCTCAACGAAGGATTTGAACCCATGAAGGCGGAGTCGCTTAAAATGCACGAAATACCTCTATTTTATTGGCGCTTATAATTACTTCTTTTTGGCTTTTGCCGGCGCAGCCTTTGCCAGGGCCCGGTCGAAAGCTGCCGCGAATGTTTCCGGGCTTTGCGCGCCTTTGATAATTTCAGC
>JAGWKW010000230.1 GCA_028865155.1 Alphaproteobacteria bacterium | reverse complement strand
GGGAGTGTGATAGAAGACATGTAAAAGGCTCCTAGAGATTTTAGAATTAAACGTAGCACCAGAGTTCATACTATAAAAGTCCGTCAAACACTGCAAAATCGATGCAAAAGAGGCCAAAACAGACAATTTTATAGTAGGAATTCTGAGCGATTTTCTCTTATCTTTTCAATAAGATGGTTATCGATAGAGTATAGATTTGGTAAGGACGGGGTCGTAGGTTCAATTCCTCTCGGCAGTGCCATATTTCCGATGCCGTATCTTTTCTTCATTCTTCTCAATATAGCGTCAACAAAAAAGCCGGTTCCGGAAAATCCCGGAACCGGCTTGGTTGCGTCTCGCCGTCTTAAACCTGTCCGGCTTTGGCCAGCGCGCGCGCGGAAACGCCGAGGACGCCGAGGAAACCTTCGGAATCCTTGTGGTCGAAACCGCCTTCGTCTTCCATCGACCCATCGTTGGTGAACAGCGAATGCGGCACATTTTCCGCATTCACATAAGACACGTTGCCCTTGTACAGCGCGACCGTGATCGTGCCGGTGGCCAGCGCCGAAACTTCGGCGATGGCTTTACGCGCCATGCGCGTGGCCAGATCGTTCCAATAACCCTGATAAAGCTGCTTGGTGATCTGCGCCGACAAAGCCGCGTAAGTTTCATACGCGCGCCGGTCGAGGATCAGTTGCAGCAAAAACGCATAGGCCGAGCCGAGCAATTCCATCCCCGGCGCTTCGTAAACGCCGCGCGACTTGATGCCGACGAAACGGTTTTCGACCAGATGCAGCCCGATGCCGACGCCGTGCTTGCCGCCGATCTCGTTGGCCGTCAGTATCGCCGACAACGCATCGGCGGGCTTGCCGTTGACGCTGACCGGCTGGCCTTTTTCGAAACGCACGGTGAAATTTTCAGGCGCGTCGGGCGCCTGTTCCGCCCAGACGCCCATTTCCGGCGTCACGAAATGCGCAGGCGTCTGCAGCGATTCCAGCTTGCCCGCTTCGTGCGTGAGGCCCAGCATATTGGCGTCGGTCGAATATGGCTTCTCGCGCGACGCCTTGATCGGCAACCCGTGCTGTTCGCAATATTCGATCATCTGCAGCCGTCCGCCGAAGCGGTTCAGGAACGCTTCGTCGCGCCACGGGGCATAGACGGAAAAGTCCGGCTCCAGCATGTTGGTGATAAGCTGGAACCGCACCTGATCGTTGCCGCGCCCGGTCGCGCCATGGCTTAAAATTTTCAGGCCGCGCGCTTTCATCGCTTTCAAAACGCCCGCCGTCGTCGCCTGCCTGCCGAACGGCGTCGTCGACCAGTAACGGCTTTCGTAACAGGTCTGCGCCTGCACCCCTTCGATGCCGAGTTGCGCGAGTTCTTTTTGTAGCGGGATGCCGACGAAATCGACCGCGCCGCACGCGCGCATCCGTTTTTCGATTTCGCCGAAATCGGTTTCATCGGGCTGGCCCAGATCGGCCGTGCAGGCCACGACCTTGACGCCTAGGCTGGTCAGCCAATGGGTGATGGTGCAGCTATCGAGGCCGCCCGATGCGCAAAAAGCGATCGTCTGGCCTTTCAAATCGTGAACGTTCATTCTTATCTCCATAGGTTTTCAGTCGGTTACGCGCAATTTTTATTCCCGTCTTTGGACGGGCGCAGGGATCAATCGGTATTTTTAGTGGAAAAACAAGGGTATGCGCCGTCAGGCGCGTCGCCCGTCGCATCGTGCGTCACGGCGGCGCGAAGCCTGAAAAACATCGAAAAACAAGGGAGTAACGGAACGCATGCGGGCACTTTACTGGCCGCTGCGCCGCCGCGCAAGCCCTGTTTGACGGGCTTTCTTGCTTTTTTCCGTACGCGAAAGTAAAAGCTCGCCATACTGTGCGCGGCCCCTATGTGGCTGCCCCGATTTGGCAAAAAATTTAAACCGGCACACAAGATGCCGGAGATGGCAGGACGAGATGACGACGCCTGAACACAGCATTCACTTGTACATCGCCAACCCTGCCGAACTGGAAGCGCGCAGGAGGGAAGCCCATGCCAAAATGGTGGCGGCGCATGACGCCTATATGCAAGTCAAAGGCGAATGCGACGAGCAATCGCGTAACGGCATTCTGATCAAAACCGAAATCAGGCCTTTCCGCGCGTCGCCGCTTGCGGCCTATGGAAACAAGATTTTGCGCGAGGCGGAGGAAATCATCGACGCCTATCTGACAATCGGGGATTCGGTGCCGAAAATGAGCCGGGAACTTCTCAGGAAAATCCAGGCAGGCGTCAATTATTACGGCACGGAAAGCGCTGATGCCGCCATCAACGACAAGGTCAAGGACTTCAACCGCCGCGTCACCGCCATTCAAAAATACGAAGCGGGTAATTGCGATGCGCGCGTCTATGGCGCGATCAACGAAATTGTCGGTCTGTCGGTCAAGGATGATGCCGGCCTGATAGAAGAGTTGGCCGAACGGCGCGCCATGCAGGCGGCGGGAAAAGAAGCGGTCGATCTACGGCCGTTTCTGAAAGCGAAAAAAGAAATTCGCCGTTCGCTTGCCCGGATCCGGGATTTCGAAGCTGTGCCGCAGGGAAAGGCCTTT
>JAGWKW010000229.1 GCA_028865155.1 Alphaproteobacteria bacterium | reverse complement strand
ATGATTGTCGTCGCCGCGACGCTTGCGACGGCTGTGGCGTCATGCAGTTTGGGGAAAACGGCACGCGATGTTTCCGCCGCATGGCGCGCGCGGTACCTGTTCCGGAAACCGGATGCGTTTCGCGCCGTCATGTCCCGCCAGCCTTTCGGTGCTTGCGCAAAAGCTGCGCCGCGATGGGCCGCCACAGATACCACAAAATCGCCGGGCGCGCGGCGGCAAGTTCGAAGGCGGCGCAGACATCCTTGTCTTTCAAGGCGATGACAAGCTCGGTAAAAGCGCGGGCGTCGTGCAGGCGGGATGTGCGGCGCGCCTGCGCGCGCGCGGCTTTATCATCCAGCCTGTAGCGCGACAGGAATTTGCGATCGCTTTCTTCAATGCGGTTTATGCCTTCGCGCGTCAGCCGGTGCGAGGTCGAGCCCGCCCGCACGGTGTAAAGATAGCCTGCCGAAGGTTCGAGCGCGCAGCCCGCGCCTTCGGCCAGGCATTCGGCCAGCAGCATGTAATCTTCGCCGATGCGCAGATCGGCATCATAGGAAAGACTGTGTTTTTGCAGGAAGGCGCGCGAAAAAACCGGCTTCAGATAGCCGAGCGCCGCGCCGCCGAGAAACGAGCAATTCCCTGCGATGAAATCCGCGAGCGTCAGCCGGTTGCGAAGATGCGCAAACAGGCGCGGATCGAACATCGGGCTTTCGCGGCCGCTTTCCTGCCGCATGGTCAGATTGTCGGCGACGATGTCGGCCCGCGCCTCTTTCGCGCAGGCAAGGCAGCGCACGAGGCGGTGCCGTTCCATTTCGTCGTCACCGTCCAGCACCGCGATCCATTCCGCCGTCGCCGCCCCTATCGCCGCGTTGCGCGCCGCGCCGGGACCGCCATTATGCGGCAAGGCGATGATCGTCACGCGCGAATCGTCGATGCGGCGCGCGGCGGCAAGCGTGCCGTCGGTCGAGGCATCGTCGGCAACGATAACTTCGATCGTGACGCCTTGCTGCGCCAATGCGCTTTCGATCGCGCATTCGATCATGGCTTCGACATTATAGGCGGCGATGATGACGGAAATGTCGGGCATGATATTCCTAATACAAGGTCAGTTCGCGTTTACCCAGCAGCCGCGCCACAACCCCGGCATGGAGCGCGCCGCGCAAAAGCCAGCGCCGCCATGCGACGGAATCGTAAAACGAACCTGCGGCGCATAGCGCGCAAAAAAGGCTTTTTGCCGTCGCGCGCGCGGCATTCGCGAGGCGCGAGGCAAAGCTTGCCTCCGCCGCAAGCAAAAGCCCGTGCGTCTGCCCCGAACGGAAACGCCGCGCCAGCAGCCAGCGCAGGCTCGCGCGCGAAGCGGGAACAGTTTCGGTGACGATGGCGGAAGGCGCGTAAGCAATGCGGCCGCCTTCCCGATGGATGGCGGCGAAAAACGCCGTATCCTCACCGCCCGACCGGCCAAGTTCGGGCGAAAATGCCTTGCCCTTGACGGCGGGTGCGAGGCGGCGGAACAGCGCGTTGCAGCTGTAGCCGGTCACGATTTTCCCGCGCACCCATACCGGCTTCGTCGAATGGAAATCGCCGGCGCGCGCCCAGGCGGGGGCGTCGTCCCCATAAACCGCCCTGACCGGGCCGAGCGCGACATCGGCTTTTTCCGCTTCCAGAATTTTCAGAAGTTCGACGAGCCAGCCGGGCAAGGCTTCCTCGTCATCATCGATGTAGGCCAGCAAAGGCGCGGTCGCGGCGTTCAGGCAGGCATTGCGCGCGACCGATATGTTGCGCGCGGGCGCGTGCAGGTAAAGCATGTCGAGGCCGTATTCGTGCGCGGCTTTTTCAGCGGAATCGCGCGCGCTTGGCGTTTCGTCATTGTCGGCGACGATGATACGGATGCGGCAGTCCCGCGGCAGATCAAGTTGCGATAGAGAGCATAGCGTTTGCGCGAGATGCGCGCGGCGGAAAGTGCAGATTCCTATATCTATGTCGCTCATGCGCGGCCCCGCAGCAACGCTTGCCAGAAACCGAGCGACCATGCGGCATGCATGATCATCGCCGCGATGCCCGACAAAGCGGCGACGGTCATGCTGCGCGCCCTGATGCCGAGTCCGATGCCGTAGAACAGGCATATATCGGCCCATGCCAGCAAAGGCAGCGCGAACAGATTCGACAATGGCCATAGCAACGCAAGAAGAAATGCGGGCGCGATAAGCATGGGGAGCATTTGCCTCAATTTCGGCCATCGCGGGTGTTTGAGAAGATTGCGCGCACGGCCATAACCATAACCGCGATATTGTCTGAACAGCGCCCATGGCGTGCGGCGCGGATAATAGACCAGCGTTGCTGCGCCGGTGAGCCAGATGCGGTATCCGGCCCGGCACAGGCGCGCATCAAGTTCGGCATCTTCATTATGGATAAAAGTTTCGTCATAGCCGCCGACGGCGCGGAACGCGTCGACCGTCATAAGCGCATGATGCCCGTGATCGACCCATGCGCCGTCCTGCCCCGCGCGATGCCCCGCACGGTGGGCCGATCCGCCATTGCCGAGGCGCGAATTCTGCGCGGCGGCGACGGCACGTTGAAGTCCATGCGTGCCGATTGTTG
>JAGWKW010000228.1 GCA_028865155.1 Alphaproteobacteria bacterium | reverse complement strand
GGCCGGAACTGCTGAATTTGAAAGGCGTTTTGTCGGCCTTCATCGCTTTCCGCGAAAAAACCATCACCCGCCGCACCGAATACGAACTGCGGCAGGCGCGCGCCCGCGCTCATATTTTAGTCGGCCTCGCCGTCGCGGTCGCCAATATTGACGAAATCATCGCGCTGATCCGGAAATCCAGCGACCCCGCCATCGCCAAGGCCGAATTGATCGCGCGCGACTGGCCGGTGCAGGATGTCGCGCCGTTGGTCGAAATGGTCGATGAAAATTTCGCCGCCGGGTCGAAAACCTACAAGCTCAGCGAAACGCAGGCCAAGGCGATCCTCGATTTGCGCCTGCATCGCCTGACGGGGTTGGAGCGCGACAAGATCGGCGACGACCTTAAATCCGTGGTGGCTCAAATCGCGGATTATCTCGACATCCTGTCGAACCGGCCGCGCGTGTTCCAGATCATGTCCGACGAAATGGCCGCGATCAAAACCAAATTCGCCACGCCGCGCAAAACGACCATCGAACCGGTCGAATTCGAACAGGACATCGAAGACCTGATCCAGCGCGAAGACATGGTCGTGACCGTCAGCCATGCGGGTTACGTCAAGCGTGTTCCGCTTTCGACCTACCGCGCGCAAAAACGCGGCGGCAAAGGCCGCACCGGCATGGCGACGAAGGACGAAGATTTCGTCAGCGACATCTTCGTGGCCAGCACGCACACCCCGATGCTGTTCTTCTCGTCGCTGGGCCGGGTTTACAAGCTCAAAGTCTACAAGCTGCCGCTCGGCAATCCGCAATCGCGCGGCAAGGCGCTCGTCAATCTGCTGCCGCTCGAACAGGGCGAAACCATCACCACCGTTCTGCATCTGCCCGAAGACGAAGCGACGTGGGAAAATCTTAACGTCATGTTCGCGACCAGCGCGGGAACCGTGCGCCGCAACCAGCTTTCGGATTTCAGCAATGTGCGCCCGTCGGGCATCATCGCGATGAAGCTCGAAGACGGCGACAAGCTGATCGCGGTCCATACCTGCACCGAAAACGACGATGTCCTGCTGGCAACCCGCCAGGGCAAGGCGATCCGCTTTGCGGTCACCGACGTGCGCGTCTTTTCGGGCCGCACCTCCGTCGGCGTGCGCGGCGTGAAGCTCGGCAAAAAGGACGAAGTCATGTCGATGTCGATCCTGAAACATGTCCAAGCCACCGCTGACGAACGCGCCGCCTACCTGAAACAGGCCAAAGCCAGCCGCGCGGCGGGCGAAGAGGAAATCCCCACGGCGGCAGGAGGCGACGAGGAAGAAACGACGACCGACGTTACGCTCTCGCCCGAACGCTACGCCGACATGGCCGGGCAGGAAGAATTCCTGCTCACGGTGTCGGAGCGCGGCTTCGGCAAGCGTACATCCTCCTACGAATACCGCATTTCTGGCCGCGGCGGGCAGGGCATCTGGAATATGGCGATGTCGGAACGCAACGGCCTTATCGTCGCGACCTTCCCGGTCACGGACTCGCAGGAAATCATGCTGGTCAGCGACGGCGGGCAGATTATCCGCATGCCGGTCGGCGACATCCGCATCGCGGGCCGCCAGACGCAGGGCGTGACCGTGTTCCGCGTCGACGAATCCGAAAAAGTCGTTTCCGTCGCTGCGCTGAACGAAAGCGAGGAAGACGGGGAATCCGAAGACGCCGCGCCTAACGAAGCGTAAAGGCCGTGAGCACTTTGCTGTTCGCCTATGGAACGATATTGCGGAACGATATCCAAACGCAGATTGCCGGGCATTTAAGCAATACGTTTCTGGCGCGGCTCGACGGCTACAGAGTTTGCTTCGGGGAATGGCCGTACATCGTTCCGGACAATATGGCGTTCGCGCCTGGACGGGTTCTGACCGATTTATCTGAAGAAGATATTCTCAAATACGACGAATACGAAAAACTCCGGCCTTTTTCCGATCTCGAGGAAGACAGGATTTTCGAGCGCAGGCTCACAAAGATCATAGGCGCGGATGGGGCGCGGATGCAAAGCTGGGTTTATTTTCCCGTTTTGGAAAGGTGGCGGCCGGAATGGCTGGAAAGGAGAGCGAATGACTAAAGCACGCCGCATCGGCCTTTATCCCGGCACGTTCGACCCTATCACCAAGGGGCATCTCGACATCATCCAGCGCGCCGCGCGCATCGTGGACAGGCTCGTCATCGGCGTTGCCGAAGACACCGGCAAAGCGCCTTTGTTCGACCTCGATGCGCGCGTCAAAATGGTTGCGCGCGAAGTCGCCGCGCTTAAAAACGGCAATGCCATCGACGTCAAACCTTTCGACGGGCTGCTGATGGAATTTGCCAAGGCAGAAGGCGCGGCTGTCATCGTGCGGGGGCTGCGCGCCGTGTCGGATTTCGAATATGAATTCCAGATGTCGGCGATGAATTACCGCATGTATCCCGATATCGAAACCGTGTTTCTGACCGCGACCGAAGGCACGCAATTCATCGCCTCGCGCTTCGTCAAGGAAATAGCCCGCCTTGGCGGCGACGTCCGGCCTTTCGTCAGCCCTGCCATTGCGGCAGACCTTAAACGCCGCTTCAAGGCCGGAAAGAAGCCGCAGCA
>JAGWKW010000227.1 GCA_028865155.1 Alphaproteobacteria bacterium | reverse complement strand
TCGCCTGTGTCGTCGCGCGCGACGTGACGGCGGCCAAGCTGATCAAGGCTGTGCGCGACGCGGATAAAAACCTTATCCGCGCCGTCGACGTGTTCGACATTTACGAAGGCAGCAACGTTGAAGCGGGCAAGAAATCCGTCGCGCTGTCGGTCACGCTGCAACCGACGGACAAAAGCCTGACCGACGCCGAAATCGACGCGCTAGCGGCCAAAATCACGGCGTCAGTTGAAAAAGCGGCGGGCGCAACCTTAAGGGGATAACGGCATGATGAACCGCCTGATTTCTTACTGGGTTTATGGGGGATTTCTGAGCGGCATCGTTTTGCTGCTGCTGACGCCCGCGCTGGCCAAGGCGTGGCCGGTTCTGGCGATTCTGACTTTTCTGCACCTGCCTATCTATATGTTCCATCAGTACGAGGAACACGACAATGGCCGTTTCCGTCTGTTTCTCAACCGCACCGTCGGACGCGGCAAGGATGTTTTGTCGCCAACGGCGGTGTTCGTTATCAATATATTCGGTGTGTGGGGCGTGATTCTGCTGTCGCTTTATCTGGCGCTGACGGTCAATCCCGGCTTCGGGCTGATTGCCGTTTATCTCGCCCTCGTTAACGCCGTCGTGCATATCGCGCATGCCGTTATTTTCCGGGGCTATAATCCGGGCCTTGGCACGGCAATCGTTCTTTTCCTGCCGCTGGGGATTTGCACGCTGGCCCGCATTCAGGCGGCGGGCTACGGCACACCCTTTATGCATGCGATATGCCTGGCGGTTGCCATCGGCATTCATGCCGCGATTATCGCGCATGTCGTTCCTAAATTGCGTGCGGCGTAATTACGCTTCTGCCTGCTTTGCCATTTTCTTACGCATGTTGGGGTCTAAATATCTTTTGCGCAGGCGAATGGATTTCGGTGTCACCTCGACCAGCTCGTCATCCGCGATATAGGCCAACGCCTTTTCGAGCGGCATGACCATCGGCGTGGTCAGGCGCACGGCTTCGTCTTTTGACGTCGTGCGGATATTGGTCAACTGCTTGCCGGTCAGGACATTGACGTCCAGATCGTTCGATTTGGCATGTTCGCCGACGATCATGCCCTCGTATACTTTCGTGCCCGGCTCGATCATCATCGGGCCGCGGTCTTCCAGTTTCCACATCGCATAGGCCACGGCTTCGCCCGCGCCGTTGGAAATGATGACGCCTGTGCGGCGTGCGGCAATCGCGCCTTTATAAGGCGCATAGCCGTGGAACAAGCGGTTCATCAACCCCGTGCCGCGCGTGTCGGACAGGAATTCGCTGTGATAGCCGATAAGCCCGCGCGAGGGGGCGAGGAAGGTCAGGCGCACCTTGCCGCCGCCACTGGGCCGCATATCGGTCATTTCGGCCTTGCGTTCCGACATTTTGTTCACGACCGTGCCGGAATATTGCTCGTCGACATCGATCACGACTTCTTCGATCGGTTCCTGACGCTGGCCGTCCACGGTTTTGAACAGCACGCGCGGGCGGCTGATCGACAGCTCGTACCCTTCACGGCGCATGGTTTCGATCAAAATGCCGAGTTGCAATTCGCCGCGCCCGGCGACGTCGAACGCGTCCGATCCTTCAGTTTCGGTGATGCGAATTGCGACATTGCCCTCGGCTTCGCGCAGCAGGCGGTCGCGGATGACGCGGCTCGTTACCTTGTCGCCTTCGGTTCCGGCCAGCGGGCTGTCATTGACCGAAAAAGTCATCGCGATGGTCGGTGGATCGATGGGGCGCGCCACGATGGGATCGGTCACGGCCAGATCGCAAAGCGTGTCGGCCACGGTGGCCTTGGTTAGGCCCGCGATGGCCACGATGTCGCCCGCTTCCGCTTCTTCGATCGGTATGCGCTCGAGGCCGCGGAAGGCCATGATTTTCGACACGCGACCCTGTTCGATCAATTGCCCGTCGCGCGTCATGGCCTTGACCGGCATGTTGGTTTTAACGGTTCCGGTTTGAATGCGGCCGGTCAGAATGCGGCCCAGATAAGGATTGGCTTCCAGAATGACCGCCAGCATAGAAAAAGGAGCGGTCGCATCGACCTGCGGCGGCGGCACATGGCGCGTGATGAGGTCGAACAAGGGCGATAAGTCGCCGGGTTCGTCGCCCATTTTTTCGACCGCCCAGCCATTGCGGCCCGAGGCGAACAAGGTCGGAAAGTCGAGCTGTTCCTCGGATGCGTCGAGCGCGGCGAACAGATCGAAGACTTCGTCATGCACCTGATGCGCGCGCGCATCCGAACGGTCGACCTTGTTGATGACGACCATCGGCTTGAGCCCGATGCCAAGCGCCTTCGACAGCACGAATTTGGTTTGCGGCAACGGCCCTTCGGCGGCATCGACCAGAAGAACGACGCCGTCCACCATCGACAGGATCCGTTCGACTTCGCCACCGAAGTCGGCGTGGCCCGGCGTGTCGACGATGTTAATACGCATGTCGCCGCGCATGATCGAGGTGCATTTAGCCAGAATGGTGATGCCGCGTTCGCGCTCCAGATCGTTGCTGTCCATCGCGCGTTCGGCCACCTGCTGATTTTCGCGGAAAGTACCGGATTGTTTGAGCATCTGGTCGACGAGC
>JAGWKW010000018.1 GCA_028865155.1 Alphaproteobacteria bacterium | reverse complement strand
GAAACGCCGCATCCCCTGCCTGCTTGCACAGCATCGCGAGCGCCATGGCGAAATCGGTATGAACCATATCGCCCGAAGGCACGCCGATAGCGACAAAAGGCGCGGTCATTGCATGCCTTCCATAAAACGCGCGGCAGCATTGCCGCGATAGGTGTAGGAGCCGTTATGGGTAAGCTTGCTTTCGAGATCGAGCCAGATCTCGCCACCGATCGCGCGCCAGCGGCGGCAAAAAGCGTAATCTTCGCTCAGATAAACGCCGCTTTCGGCGTCAATCATGCAATCGAACAGTGCATAAAGATTATCCGACGGCGCGCTTGGCCGCGGAAAAGCGTGCAGCGATCTATATTTGCTTTGAGGATAGGCATCGATCATGCGCTTGAACACATCGCGCTTGATAAGCTGGAACCCGGTGCCGGCATAAGTGCCTGTAGCGAACCCGTCCTTGCGCCGCGCCTCGGCGCCTTCGCACAGCGCGCCGACATAAGCAAGGCCGGCTTCGTCCAAAGCCTCGGGCGTGCGGCCGAAATGCTGCGCCAATTGATGCCAGTCGATGATCTTGGCCGGATACAGGCCTGCGACAAAATCCTGGCCGAATTTCAGCATGCGCGTGACGGCTTCGACAGAAAAACCTATATCGGCATCGACGAATAGCAAATGCGTGGTCTCCGGATTGTCGAGGAATTTGGCGACGATGGCGCTGCGTCCGCGCGTGATCAGCGCGTCGTTGCCGAGCATGACCACGGCCATCCGGAACCCTTCGCGCGCAGCCGCTTCGGACAGGTTCAAAAGCGACATGGTATAATTCTGCGACACCATGCCGCCGAAGCACGGCGTGCCGACGACGATGAAGGGTTTTTCGCTCATGCTTCGCTCTTTCTGTCGCAAACGACCTGCAACAATTTTTCGTTCAACCCGCCCCAGTTCCATTCCGCCGCGACCTTGGCCGCGACCCGCGCCGCCTTGGCGCGCGCAGCCGCACGGTCGCTATAGACATGCTCCATCGCCGCGACGACTTCGTCAACATTCGTTTCGCCCCAATCGGCGATAGTTTGCATCGCGACCGATTGTTTGACCGGCCCTTGCGCGCGGAACGCATCGCAGCCGATCAGGTCGGCGAGGTCTTTTTGCCCGGTATTGTAGGACACGTAAGTCGGCACGCCGCAGGCCATCGCTTCCATCGCCACGAGGTTGGTACCGCCTTCGCAACGGTTCGGGAACACGGCCATGTCGCAATCGCGCAAGACCGAAGGCATAAGAAGATTATGCGTGAAAGGCAGATCGACGAAGCTGCCGGGCGGCAACCCTTGTTTCAAAAGCCACGGCGTCATTTGCAGCCCATATTCGGCAGCCATGTCCGGCACGCCGTCGATATGGCCTGCGAGGCTGAAAGCCTGCACGTCAGGCGCAAGCAGATTTTGCCAGCAGGTCACGAGCAACGCGTCGGGATATTTTTCGCGGAAACGTTTGAACGCCGCAAGGACAATATCCTGCCCTTTGCGGTATTCGAATTTTCCGCCCGAGAAAATGACGAACCGGTCGCGGTAGAGGCCCGAGGACGGCCCCGGATAAAACAGGGCCGGATCGATACCCTGAAAACACAGATGCACGGGGCCAACATCGAGGCTTTTGAGGTAATCGGCATTCCAGCGTGAGATCGCGATGAACATGTCGTAATTTTTCGAAATTTTGCGCCCGTGATCGGTACAGACCAGATGTTCAATTGCGGCGCAGGCGACGTTGGGCGCACCCCAGACGCGATCCTGCCCGGCGAAGCCGGAAAAATCGCTGCTGCAGCCATGCAGCATCGGATGCTTGAAGCTCAAAATCTCGGTTGGGTTTTCCTTCAGATAACCGTGGATTTTGGTTGCCGTGGCGAAAATCGGATCGAGTTTCGCCTGTGCGAGCGGCGGCAGCACCGCGACCGAGGGTGTGCTGGTCAGGATACAGTTTTTAGGGCCGCCGCCGCGCCGCAGATATTGCAGCAGGATCTGGATTCCATAAATGCCATAGCCGGAGATGGTGGCCAGCACCCAGCTGATGCCGAGAGGGGGGAGAGGAGTTTCCAAGACACGACCTGTTGATAAGAAACCAAGAAATAACACGGCTTTTGCTTCGGCGCAAAAGCCGTGTTATGTCTGACCGGACATTAACTTGACGGACACGCTATGACCATAACCCTTCACGCTGGCGATTTGCCTGCCGGGCTTTCTTTCGGCGATTGCGTCGCCATCGATACCGAATCCATGGGCTTGAACTGGGATCGCGACCGGTTATGCCTCGTCCAGCTTTCGAGCGGTGACGGCAACGCGCATCTCGTTCAGCTTTCGCAAGAACGATACGAGGCCCCGAATCTCAAAAAGCTGATGGCCGATCCGAAGGTTATGAAGCTGTTCCATTTCGCGCGCGCAGACCTGGCCGCGATCTATCGCTGGCTCGGCGTCATGCCGCAGCCGGTCTATTGCACCAAGATCGCTTCCGTCCTTGTCCGCACTTTTACCGACCGTCACAGCCTCAAGGATTTGAGCAAAAGCCTCATTTCAATAGATCTGTCGAAGGAACAACAAACCTCGGACTGGGGCGCGCCGGTGCTGACGCAAGATCAGATGACTTACGCTGCCTCGGATGTTTTGTACCTGCACAAGCTCAAGGCCAAACTTGATGAGATGCTTGTGCGCGAAGGCCGCACCGAACTGGCGCGCAAAGTCATGGATTTCCTGCCCGTCCGCGCCGAGCTTGACGTTTTGGGCTGGCGCGACGTCGATGTGTTTTCGCACAAGCCGACGCGCAGGCCCGATTAAAGAATGTCCCACGAAATTTTCTTCGTCTGGCTTTCCGTCGCGGCGTCGCTGATCCGCTACGGCACTTACGGCCTGTCGATCTACCGGGGCAAAACGCGGCCGCACGCTTTTTCGTGGTTCAGTTGGGGTCTGGTCGTCGCCATCGGCGCCTATGCGCAGTTCCGGCTCGGCGGCGGGCCGTCGGTCTGGGGACTGGCGCTTGTCGTCGTCTGCTGTTTTGCCTTTTCCGTTCTGGCGCTTTTCGTCGGCGAAAAAGACATAACGCGCGGCGATTGGGTGTCGCTGGGCGGCGCGATGATGACGATTGTCTTCTGGAAACTGACCAATTCGCCGGTCGCTGCGCTGGCCCTGCTGATCGTTTTCGACATTTTCAGCTATTGGCCGACGATCCGGAAATCGTGGCGCGACCCGTGGGGCGAGCCGCCGCATTCTTATTTTTGGGCAGGCTTGCGCTATTTCTTCCTGCTGTTCTCGGTGCCGCATCCGACGGCATCGACTCTTCTCTACCCTTTCTGGCTGATGGCGTCGGATTGGACCTTTGCAACCTATATCGCCTTGCGGCGCAAAGCTTTGGCCGAGAAAAAACAAGTCGCGTCAACAATATAGCGGATATGAGAAAATCTGCTTTTTGCCGTATTTATGAGTAACATCACGGCCATGAACGACCCCCGTCCCCCCGAACAGGCGCAAAAGCCGCATGGCAGGCTCGACTTCATTCAGCCGCGCCTGACGCAGCGCATTTTGCACGCGCGCAGCGGACGCGGCATCTATCTGGGCAAAAGGCTGCGGCTGTGGCTGCCCGTGCTTGCAGGCGCGGTTTTGCTGCTGCTGTTCGTGTGGCCCGAGCTTCGCCCCGGCTTCATCATGAAAAATGTGGCCAAGAATATTCCCAATCTTGTTATCGACAATCTTCATTACACAGGGGTGGATGACAAAAACGAACCCTATTCCCTGCTCGCGGCGCAGGCGACCCACCCCACCAACATGCCCGACATTTACGATCTGAAAAAACCGGAAGGCGAAGTCACGCTGCAAAACGGCGCCTGGCTCGACAGCACCGCCGATATCGGGCGTTATGACAACAAAACCAGGAAGTTATGGCTCGGCGGCCATGTCCATATTTTCCATAACAAGGGCTACGAATTTTCGACCGAAGAGGCTTTGGTTAATCTTAACAACGACGAAGCCTGGGGCGACAAGCCCGTTCTGCTGCAAGGCGGGTTCGGCACCGTGCGTGGACAAGGGTTTCGCTTCCTCGATTCCGGAAAGACCGTGATAATCCAAGGCCCTGCCAAGGCTACCCTTTATTTGCATGATCTTCCCGGCTCTGATAAACCCGTGTCCGCGCGATCTTTACCGTAAATCAAGATTTTACGGCGAGAACAGAAGTTTGAATCCGGATAGACGATGCGTTTGAGCCTCCTCACCCTGGCTATTGGCCTGACAATCGGCGCCGCGACGGCAGCAGCAGCCGAGGCCAAACCTGCGCCCGCATCCCCCCAACAGCCCCCCCGGCAGATCGAGGTCACCGCCGACCAGAGCCTTGAATGGTACCAGGATAAAAATCTTTACGTCGCGCGCGGCAACGCCAAGGCGGTGCGCGGCGATACGACCATTACCGCCGACCTTCTGACGGCGCACCAACGCGAAACGCCCAAGGGCGAAAAACCGGTCAAGACTGCAAACGGACAAAAAAGCGACGCCGGCAATATCGATCTGATGACCGCCGACGGCCATGTTCTTATCACCCGTCCTAACGGCACGCATATCATCGGCGACCATGCCGAGGACGACACGGACCAGCATGTGATTGTCGTCACGGGGCACGACCTTAGCTATACCTCCGGCCAGCTTAGGGTGACGGCGCGCGACAGCCTTGAATACTGGGATCTGAAAAAGCTTGCGATTGCGCGCGGCAATGCCGTCGCAGTCAAGGGCGACCGCCATGTCGAAGGCGACGTCCTGACCGCCGAGTTCCGCGCCCAGCCCAACGGGCAGGATCAGCTTTATAAAATGACCGCGCAGGGCCATGTCACGGTCATCACGAAAAACGATGTGACGCGCGGCGATCGCGCGGTCTATGACGCGGCGCGCGACATCGCCATCGTATCCGGCCATGTCCGCATCACCCGCGCCAACGGCATGCAATTGACCGGCGACGTCGCCGAAAGCGATTTCAAGACCAACCAGAGCCGCCTGATGAATGACGGGTCGGGGCGCGTCCGCGCACTTTTGCCTGCACATATGGGCCCAAGCAAATCCGCCCCGCAGAGCAAAAAAACGGAAGGCGCGCCATGAAGCACCATCATCCCGCCAAGGTCGTTCCGCTTGTCAAGCCGGTCAGGCAGCCCGCGCGCCGCCCCGGCCATGCCAAAGGGTTGGCCGCCGAGCATCTGGGCAAACGCTACAAGCGCCGCCCCGTCGTGCACGATGTCAGCTTTACCCTGCAGCGCGGCGAAGTCGTCGGGCTGCTCGGCCCCAACGGCGCCGGAAAAACGACATGCTTCTATCTCGTCACCGGGCTGGTGCGCGCCGACACGGGGCGCATCTTCCTCGACGGCATCGATGTGACCGAATTTCCGATGTACCGCCGCGCGCGGCTCGGGCTTGGCTATCTGCCGCAGGAATCTTCCATCTTCCGCAGCCTGACGGTTGAAGACAATATCCGCGCCGTTCTCGAAGTCGTCGAACCCGATTACGACACGCGCGAGCATATGCTCAACGAGCTTCTGGCCGAATTCGGCATCACCCATTTGCGCCAGGCGCCATCCATCGCTCTGTCGGGCGGCGAACGGCGGCGGCTCGAGATTGCGCGCGCGCTGGCGTCGCAGCCGCATTTCGTCCTGCTCGACGAGCCTTTCGCCGGTATCGATCCGATCGCGCTCGGCGATATTCGCGACCTTGTCGTCCATTTGCGCGACCGGGGCATCGGCGTTTTGATCACCGACCATAACGTCCGGGCAACGCTCGAGATCGTCGACCGCGCCTACATCATCCATGACGGGCGCGTTTTGATGGAAGGCACGCCCAAGGAAATCATTGAAAATGCCGATGTTCGCCGGGTTTATCTGGGCGAGGAGTTCCGGCTCTAAAAGCCGGCATTAACCTTAAAGATTCCTTTATTATTTTCACCGATTTCGGTTAGCCTATGGCCGGATTGGCGCAAGGCGGCAAAAGCAATGAGCGAATATATACTTCCCAAAACGGGCCATAAGGCCCATGTCGGCGTGTTGAATGACGCCGACCTCGTCGACGTTCTGGCGTTGCAGGAAACGGTGCGCGCCGCGCTGCCCGCCGAGATGAAGATGTTCGTGCTGCCGCAGCCGATCGCCTATTTCCAGAATCTGCTCGCCGGGCATGACGGCATCATGGTCGGTATTCGCACCGATGGGCAGTTGATCGCGCAGATGGCGATCATGGGCCCGGTCGATTTGCGTGAAGCTCTTGCGCTGCGCCTGTTCACCAAGAACGACATCGCCTTCCATCACGCCGCGCTGACCGACAGCGTCGTCGCCTTCAAAAGTATGGCCGTGCATCCGAGTTGGCGCGGCAATGAATTGTCGCAGCATTTGGTTACATGCGCGCTCGAACAGCCGACCGTGCGCATGGCCGCCCATGTTTTTGCCCAGATTTCTGCCGCCAACAAGCGCAGCTGGAATGTCTTCGCGCGCCAGGGTTTCGGCATCGTCGCCGGAGCTTACGATCCCGCCGACAATCAGCCGCGCTTCATTTTCCAGAAACCGGCTTTCGGCTTCGATTTTGCGCCCGCGATCATCGCCGATGAGGTCGATCCTTTGGAGGATTTCCCCGCCATCGTCAATCTGACGCAGCGCGAGGCCCTGGTCGGCGTTTACGAACAGGCGGGCGATACCGCCCTGACCTTCAAGCGCAACCGCGAGGCTTCGAACCTTTTACCGACTGTCGCGCAGATCAAGAACGGCGCTTAATTCCTATCTCAGGACAAACCAAAACCCCGCGATAATGACCGCGAGGATGCCGAGCGCGACGAGCGTCAGATATTCTTCGATAAAAGCGCGGATCGGCTGGCCGAATTTCCGGATCAGCCCGGCGACGAGGAAAAACCGCGCCCCGCGCGTCGCGGCACATGCCAGAAGAAACGCGGCGATGTTGAGCCCGGCAACGCCGCTTGCGATCGTCACGAGCTTGAACGGGATGGGGGTCAGCCCCTTGGCGAGGATGATCCACACACCCCATTTGTTGAACCCGTCATGGAAGGTCTGGAACGCGGCCTGCAGGTGATAGGTTTTGACGATCCATTCGCCCAAAGTCGCCATCGCGAAAATGCCGATGCCGTAGCCAATGATAGCCCCCGTGACCGAACCGAGCGTGCAGACAACCGCAAACCGCCACGCCTTGTCGCGCCGCGCCACCGCCATCGGCAGCAACAGAATATCCGGCGGTAATGGAAACACGGATGCTTCGGCCACCGCGATGGCGAACAGGATAGCTTCCGCATAGGGTTTTTCCGCCTGGCGCAGAACCCAGTCGTAAAGTTTTCGGATCATTATTGTTCCTTGACCGGCGCGTAATCGCCGTTCGACCAGCGATAAAGAATGTAATCGGGATTGGTCACGTCGCCTTTGGCGTCGAAGCTGATTTTCCCGACCACCGTGTCGTAACTTCCCTTATGCAGTTCGGCCACGACTTTGGGCTCACTGAGCGAACCGGCACGGTTGATCGCATCGGCCAAGGCCTGCACCGCGGCATAAGTGTACAGCGTCAGGCCTTCGGGCTCGAACCCGCGCGCCCGGATGCGGCGCACGGCATCGGCCGCTTCGGGTTTTTTGCGCGGATCGGGACTGAAGCTCATCATCGCACCCTCGCCCGCCTTGCCCGTGATCGACCAGAACTCGCGCGTGGTCAGGTCGTCGTCGCCGATGAAAAGCGCCTTGTCGCCCGCATCGCGAAGCTGGCGCACGATCAGCCCCGCTTCGGTATGATAGCCGCCGAAAAACACGACATCGATATCGTGCTCCTTGAGCGCCGCGACGAGCGACGAATAATCGCGTTCGCCGCGATTGATCGACCAGTCGAACGCGACCTTCATGCCGCCTGCTTTCAAACCACTGCGCACCTGATCGGCGATGCCGCGCCCATAGGCGGTTTTATCGTCGATCAGCGCGACTTTGGCATTGCGGTGATGCGCGAGGATATAGCGCGCGACGGCACGTCCCTGCTGGTCGTCGCGCCCGCAGGTGCGGAAAATGTTGTCGAACCCTTCCTCAGTCAAGGCCGGGTTGGTCGCGGAAGGCGAGATCATGATGATGCCTTCTTCGTTATAAATCCGGGAGGCCGGGATCGCGGTGCCGGAACAGGTCGGGCCGATGACGGCGAACACGCTGCCGTCGCCGAGTTCGTTGGCGACCGCGACGCCCTGTTTCGGGTCGCAGGCATCGTCCTTGATGACAAGCTTGATCTTTTGCCCCAGCACGCCGCCCTTGGCGTTGATCGCATCGACGGCAGCCTGCGCGCCATTTTGCATCTGCTCGCCCGACGGCGCGTCCTGCCCCGTGATCGAGCCCTGCGCGACGATGGTCACATCGGCATGCGCCGGCGCGGCCAATAGCAGAAACGCGAAAGCGAGGAGAAGTTTTTTCATCTTATCCCTTTATTTCCGCATAGGTGCCGTCGTGCCAGCGATACATCGAAAAGGCCGGATGTTCCAAATCGCCCTTGGCGTCGAAATGCAAAACGCCGATGACCGTTTTGACGGGCTTGGCGCGCAAGGCGGCGGCAACCTTGTACGGATGCTGCCCGGCGCGGCGAATGCCTGCGGCTACGACCTGAACGGCCGCGTAGGTGTTGAGCGTATAGCCTTCGGGTTCATAGCCAGATTTGCGCAATTCGGCCAAAGCCTGCGCGGCTTCGGGAAGCTTGCGCGCGTCTGCTGCCGCGCTCATCAACACGCCTTCGCCGGTTTGGCCTGTCACCGACCAGAATTGATTGGTGAAAATCGCGTCGCCGCCGATGACCTGCACACCCGCTTTTTGTTCTTTAAGCTGGCGCGTGATCAGTCCCGCCTCGGTCGAATAGCAGGCGACGAAGGCGACTTTGATGCCTGCGCGTTTGAAGCGCGTGACGAGCGCGGAAAAATCGCGGTCGCCGACATTGATCGACTCGAACAATGTCGGCTTCACGCCGCCTTTGCCCAAACCGGCGCGGACGATGTCGGCGATGCCGCGGCCCCAAGCCGATTTGTCGTTGACGATGGCAACTTTCTCGCCCTTGAAATGTTTGAGGATATAACCGGCGATGAAAGCGCCCTGCTGGTCGTCGCGGACGTAGGCGCGGAAAATCGTTTTGTATCCCGCATCGGTCAGCGCCGGATTGCTCGACACCGGCGAGATCATCAAAATCCCTTCATCGTTATAAACGTGCGAGGCCGGGATCGACGCGCTCGAACAGGCATGGCCGACGACGAACTGAATGCCTTCGCTTGCCATCCGGTTTGCGACCGTGACCGCCTGTTTCGGGTCGCAGGCATCGTCCATTTTGCGCAAAACCAATTTCTGCCCATCGACGCCGCCATGCGCGTTAATATCCGCGACCGCCTGCTCCGCGCCATGGCTCATCTGTTCGCCCATGAAGGCATTGTCGCCTGAAAACGGCCCGGCAAGGCCGATGGTGATGTCGGCATGGGCGGGAACCGCAACCAGCAGAAATGCGAAAGCGAGGAGAAGTTTTTTCATCAGGCAGCTTCCTTTATAAATTTGGGCGCGACTGTTCTGTGCCCGCCGGTCCGCCGGGCACAACCTCGACTGCGCCTTCCAAATAAGCAGCGCGGACTTCGGGATTGTCATGCAGCTCGTCGCCCGTGCCGGACATCGTGATCTTGCCGTTGACGAGGACATAGCCGCGATGCGCAAGCTTCAACGCCATATGCGCGTTCTGTTCGACCAGAAAGATCGTCAGCCCGTCGGACGCGTTCAACTCTTTCAACGTATCGAAAATCTGCCGCACGACAAGCGGCGCGAGGCCGAGCGACGGCTCGTCGAGCAACAGCAATTTCGGCCTGCTCATCAACGCGCGGGCGATGGCCAGCATTTGCTGCTCTCCGCCCGACAGCGTGCCGCCGCGCTGCTTCATGCGCTCCTTGAGGCGCGGAAACAGCGTGAAAGCCTGTTCGCAGCTTTGCGCGAAATGCGCCTTGTCGGCAACCGTCGCGCCGAGTTGCAAATTTTCCATGACTGTCAGGCGCGGGAAAATGCGCCGCCCTTCGGGAACCAGCGCGATGCCGCGCCGCACGATTTCGTCGGTTTGCAAAGCGGTGATGTCTTCGCCGTCGAAAATCACCTTGCCTGCGGCGGCGTTGGGGCGGCCGCAAATCGTCATCATCAATGTCGTCTTGCCCGCGCCATTCGCGCCGATCAGCGTGACGATTTCGCCATGCCGCGCGTCGAGCGTCACGCCGCGCAAGGCTTCGATAGGGCCATAATGGGCGGAAACATTGTCGAGCCTTAACACGCTTCTTCTCCCAGATAGGCCCGGATCACGGCCGGGTCGTGGCGCACCTGTTCGGGCGTGCCGTCAGCGATTTTCTTGCCATAGTCCAGCACGGTGACATGATCCGAAATTTCCATCACCACATTCATATTATGTTCGATCAGCAGGATGCCGATATGCACCTCGTCACGAATGCGCGCGATGGCTTTGCGCAACGCGACGGATTCGTTCGGATTCAGCCCGGCGGCCGGTTCATCGAGGCACAGCAGGCGCGGTTCCGTACACATGGCGCGGGCGATTTCCAACCGCCGTTGCATGCCATAGGGAAGCTCTCCCGCCATGCGGTCTGCCGCGCGCAACAACATCATGCGATCGAGCCACAGCCGCGCGCGGTCGATGGCGTCTTTTTCCGCGCGGCGATAGAACGGCAAGCCAAGCAACGCGCCGAACGTATAGCCCGACGCGCGCATCAAACGGCGATGTTCGGCGACCAGAACATTTTCCAAAACCGTCATGGTCGGGAACAAACGGATATTTTGGAACGTACGCGCGACGCCAAGCCGCGCGGCCTTATGCGCGGGCTTGCCTGCCAGCGCATGCGCGGCGCCGTCGCGGTACAGCGTCAGCTTGCCCGAAGTCGGGCGGTAAAAACCGGTCAGGCAGTTGAACAAGGTCGTCTTGCCGGCGCCGTTGGGGCCGATGATGGCGGTCACCTGCCGGTCGAGTGCCTGGAACGACACGCTGTCGACGGCGGTCAACCCGCCAAAGCGCATGGTCAGCTGCGCGACGTCGAGCAACACGGGCGGGGAAGCGGAAGAATCGGAAAACTCTGTCATCCAACCCAAAGGATACGAAAAGCGAAACAAAAACAGGCCGCCGGGGCAGGAAAACCGGCGGATGCGGCGCGGTTCCGTGAAACCGTGGCTCCACGAAACCGTGGCGGCAGATTAACCCGTTCCCCCCGGCGCGCCAACTTTTCTTGTATGCGGGGCGTTGTCGTGGGGCACGGGATGCCGCTTTTGCGTCGTTTTAGGGTTTTGGGGATACGCCGCAAGCCGGGAAAGGGGCCGAAAAGCCGAAAAAAGCGTGTCCGGCCAACATCCTTCTTGATTCGCGCAGCAACCTCGTCTAACAGTTGCCCCCTTGAATGGCCCCTGCCCCGGCATGGCCGCGCGCCAAGCCGCATTGAACGATGTCGAACGATATTGGCCAATGCCGCGTCGCCCGCCGGAACAAAGACGTCCCCTTCGTCTAGAGGCCTAGGACATTACCCTTTCACGGTAGTAACACGGGTTCGAATCCCGTAGGGGACGCCACTTTTTTCTTCAAAATAATCAGATACATACAACCGCACGCCCATACGGGAGTCGAACTATTTTCTACAATACACTGCTTTATGGTCTCCAAAATTAATTAAGAAGGCCAAAAGCCATGCCTATAAAACAGATAAAAGAGGCCTCAGCGACGTCAACCCAAGATTTAGTACCTTACGAAAGTCTAGTTCTCGAATTGCACACGAAGCCAAAAGAGCCAGGTAAGGCGTTGCGCGAAGCTGAAGTAAATTTGCTAAGAGCATTTATAGGGGAATACTTCAAGAGATTGCGGATGAAGAGAAACGGC
This sequence comes from Alphaproteobacteria bacterium, assembly GCA_028865155.1. GTDB lineage: Bacteria > Pseudomonadota > Alphaproteobacteria > UBA9219 > UBA9219 > CAIXLI01. The sequence continues at coordinate 559 of JAGWKW010000018.1, read as the reverse complement.
TCATGATGGAACAAAGACTCGATAGCGCCCCTTAATTATAATTTTGATGCAGATAAAGGGTTTTGGCGAGCATCAATAATTTCTGCTTTTATTTGATATGGCGTTTGTCGAGCGATAGCATCAACTCGCTCTTGTATGTCGGCAATTTTCTCCAAATCTTGATCGTTGAGAACCACAACGACAAAGCGTCCCTGCTTGACACCTTCGGCCTGCATGTATTTGGGAAGCTGTTTTTCAAGGCCTTGCCAAAATCTCGTATTCTTTGCCAACTTTACTTCAATGAGCGCACGACAAGTATAGCCAGATGACATTTTAAAATCGACTGGACCGCGGCCTATATTTACTTCTTTGGAAACGTCAACATTGTTGAACTTGCAAAGGCCTAGAGCAATTCCAAGAAATGTAAGTTGTGTCGCTTCTTCTCTTTTGGGGGTCTCATTTTCATTCCAAAGAAGAGACCAACCTCCATTATTTTCAATAAAATTTCTAAAATCCTCGATCACGCCGCTTACAAAAATATTAAATTCATCGACATTAGAGAACGCTAATGCACGACCGT
>JAGWKW010000226.1 GCA_028865155.1 Alphaproteobacteria bacterium | reverse complement strand
CGTCACCGCGCTTCAGGTCGAACGCAATGTGATGTTCCTGATCCTCACCATGATCATCCTCGTCGCCGCCTTCAACATCATCTCCAGCCTCATCATGCTGGTGAAAGACAAAGGCCGCGACATCGCCGTGCTGCGCACCATGGGCGCGACGCGCGGCATGGTCATGCGGATTTTCTTCCTGAACGGCGCATCCATCGGCATCCTCGGCACGGGCGCGGGTCTCGCGCTTGGCCTGTTCGTCGCGCGCCACATCGAAAATTTGCGCGAAATCGTCCAGCATCTGTCCGGCACCGACCCGTTTGCGCCGAGCGTCTATTTCCTGACCCACATGCCGTCGGTCGTCGATCCGTCCGATGTCATCCATGTCGTGCTGATGTCGCTGGGCCTGTCCTTCCTCGCCACGCTTTACCCGTCATGGCGCGCGGCGAAACTCGATCCGGTCGAGGCCCTGCGTTATGAGTGAACCCGTCCTCGAACTCCGCGACATCACGCGCTTTTATCCGCAAGGGCCCGCCGCGCTGCATGTCCTGCGCGACTGTTCGCTGAAAATCCATGCCGGGGAAACCGTCGCGCTGATCGGGCCTTCCGGTTCCGGCAAATCGACGCTTTTGCACAGCGCGGGGCTTCTGGAACGGCCCAATAGCGGCGAGGTTCTCGTCATGGGGCAAAACACGGCTGCGCTCGACGATGCGGGGCGTACGGCGCTGCGCCGCAAGACGATAGGCTTCGTCTACCAATTCCACCATTTGCTGCCGGAATTTTCCGCGCTTGAAAATGTCGCCTTGCCGCAGATGATCGCGGGCGTCAAACGCTCCCGCGCCGAATTGCGCGCCTGGGAACTGCTCGAGAAAGTCGGCCTCGGCAACCGCGCCGATCATCGTCCGGGCCAGCTTTCGGGCGGCGAGCAACAGCGCACCGCGCTTGCCCGCGCGCTGGCCAACGACCCGAAACTTCTGATCGCGGATGAACCGACCGGCAATCTCGACCCGGCCACGGCAGACCATGCGTTCGAGGTTTTGCAAAACCTCGTCGCCTCGCAAGGCCTCGCGCTTTTGATGGCGACGCACAATCACGACCTCGCCGCGAAAATGAGCCGCACCGTCGAAATCCGCGACGGCATCCTCGCCGAATAAATTCCCGCAAAAAGAGCCGCCATTCCGGCGCAAGCCGGAATCCAGCGCACCTCGCCGCAAGCAACATCGGCAGACGGTTCTTCCGGAAAGCCCCGGAATGACGGCGTTTTTCTCTGTATATACAATCCATATTTTTGTATATACACTGTAGATACGAAAGGAGTTTTCATGCCCGATAAACCCGCCCCGAAGCCGAAAAAACAGACCAAGGAACTCGTTTCCATCCGCCTGTCGCGCGACGTTCTCGCCCATCTGCGGGCGTCAGGCGAAGGCTGGCAGACGCGGCTCGACGAAGCCCTGAGACTCTTGATCGAAAAGAAGCCATAAATAGCTGATTTACAATAGCTATTTGGCCATTTTTCACTTGGTTTCAGGCCTCCCGGATGCTAGAAATTCATGTTGGATTTCATCACCGTGATTCTTTGCAAAACAGGCCTGTAACGTGACCGAAAACGCCGCCCCACTTCCGCCCTCCGACATCGCGCCCGTCACCATCGAAGACGAAATGCGCACGTCGTATCTCGCCTATGCGATGAGCGTCATCGTCAGCCGCGCGCTGCCCGACGTGCGCGACGGGCTGAAGCCGGTTCACCGCCGCATTCTCTACGCGATGAAGGAAGGCGGTTACGACAGTTCCCACCCCTACCGCAAATCGGCGCGCATCGTCGGCGACGTGATGGGTAAATATCACCCGCACGGCGACAGCGCGATTTACGACGCGATGGTCCGCATGGCGCAGGGCTTTTCGATGCGTCTGCCGCTGATCGACGGGCAGGGTAATTTCGGCAGCATGGACGGCGACAACGCCGCCGCGATGCGTTACACCGAAGCCCGGCTCGACAAGGCCGCCGAGACGATGCTTGAAGACATCGACAAGGACACGGTCGATTTCCATCCCAATTACGACGAGTCGATGCAGGAACCTGACGTTCTACCGTCGCGTTTCCCCAATATGCTGGTCAATGGCGGCGGCGGCATAGCAGTCGGCATGGCGACCAACATCGCGCCGCACAATCTGGGCGAGGTCATCGACGCGACCCTCGCGCTTATCGAAAACCCGGATATGTCGATTGACGAACTGCTCGACATCGTTCCCGGCCCCGACTTCCCGACCGGCGGCATCATTCTTGGCACGGTCGGTTGCCGTTCGGCGGCGCATACAGGGCGCGGCAGCGTCACGATGCGCGCGCGCCACATCATCGAAGACATCCGCAAAGACCGGCAGGCCATCGTCTTTACCGAAATCCCGTTCCAGCTGAACAAGGAAAATCTGGTCAAGCGCATCGCCGAATGCGTGCATGAAAAAATCATCGAAGGCATCTCGGAACTGCGCGACGAATCCGACCGCGACGGCGTCCGCGTGGTGGTGGAAATCAAACGCGACGCGATGGCCGAAATCGTCCTGAACCAGCTTTTCGCCCATACGCCGCTGCAAAGCAATTTCGCGGTCAATATGCTCGCGCTCAATGACGGGCG
>JAGWKW010000017.1 GCA_028865155.1 Alphaproteobacteria bacterium | reverse complement strand
GGGGGTGCGCTTGCCGCCGTAGGGGCGTCCTTGTGCTGTGTCGCGCCCCTGATCCTTGTTTTGCTGGGTGTCGGCGGCGCATGGGTCGGTTCCTTGACGGCCTTGGAACCTTACCGCCCGATCTTTCTGGGAATAACGCTGCTGTTTTTGGGCGCGGCTTTTTACAAGCTGTATCTTGCACCCGGCAAAGCGTGCGATGTCGGCAAACCTTGCGCCGATCCGCGCGTTCTCAAACGGCAACGGCTCATATTCTGGGGTGTGGCCTTGCCGCTCCTCGGCCTTCTGACCGTGCCGTGGGTCGCCCCGCTCTTTTACTGAAGGAGGAAACGATGCGTAAATTTCTGCTGACCGTTGCGTTTGTTATGCTGCCTGTCGCCGCAATGGCGGCGACAGTAAAAACCGTTACCCTTGACGTTTCGAATATGACGTGCCCGCTATGCCCGTTCACGGTCATGCATGCTCTTGATGACGTGCCTGGCGTGACGAAAACGAACGTTTCGTTTTTTCACAAGACGGCGCAAGTGACCTATGATTCCGACAAGGCCAATATCGCGGAGCTTATCAAAGCGACCACGGATGCGGGGTATCCTTCTGCGATCAGGCAATAGCGATGAACATAGTCCTTGAATCCAGACTGACTTGCCAGAATTGCGGATACGCAAAAATCGAGACCATGCCCACCGATGCCTGCGCATTCTTTTATCAGTGCGAAAAATGCAACGCCGTCCTAAAACCCAATCCGGGCGACTGCTGCGTTTTTTGCTCTTTTGGGAACGTGCCATGCCCGTCCGTTCAGGCAAAACAGGCGGCTAAAGGCTAAATAGGTTCCAAAGACCTGCGCCGTTTGAGAGCCTGATATTCAAACCAGATAAGGCCGATGAGAAGAACGTCGAACCCGCTAAGGACGACAAGCCCTATGCCGTGAGTAAAGGCGAAACGGTAGAGTTGATAAGAGATAAGAAGGCCGAACACAATCATCGCCGCCGGATAACTGATTTCATATAAATGCCGAAAGCACCGCATGGCAAGTTTCTTGGCCCATAGAGGTGTGGGTTGCGCATTCTGTCAGGAGGATACTTGTATCAAACGCGATCTTTATCTATATTTCTGCACCGAAAACCTGTTGTCTTGGCGTGTCTGAACTTGAACCCAAGTCATGATTTCTTATGGGGGTAGGTTTAGGGGTATCCGATAAAAAGGATATAGGATTTTTTACGCCTTATCATGGAGATAAGGTATTTGTTCAAGTCCCGTCACTCCCGGAATGGTTCAGGCAAGTCGGGAACGATATTAATTTTATATGGTTGATTGACTTGGGCGCGCGAGGAAGAAAAATCTGCCGCCCGTGCGCGGCGGCGGGCTAAGCGCGCTTTGCTTGGGTTGCCGGAGTCGGAGCAGAAATAGAAGAATACAGGAGATTTCTCCATACCTCCCTCGGCACCGCTTGCCTTATGGTCGCCATCTGTTTCTCGTTAAACCGGATCCCGCCCCCTGGATTACCGGTTTCTTATATGCGTCGCGCGATAGTGTTCGATGCGTTCGTTTATGATCTTGCGGTTGAACGGCTTGGCGATATAACCGTCCACATGATTTCGTTTGGCGTGTTCGACATCTTCGCGTTGATTGTTGGCTGTTAGCATGACGACATAGGCTTCAGGGTCGAGTTCTTTGATCCGGCGCGCGAGGGTATGGCCATCGACATCCGGCAGGCCGATATCCAGAAACGAAATATCCGGCGCAGTTTCCAGAAACGATGCCCATCCGCCGCCGCCGGTACCCTTGGTTTCGACCGCGCAATCGTTCAGCAAGGCATCGTGCAACAGTTTGCGCAGAAACGGATGGTCTTCGACCACCAGAACGCGCAGCCTTGAACGGCTGCTTTTCCCTGCGCGCGTTTCCTTGTAATGCTCCACTTGTGTCGAGGTTATCTCTAATTGGCCGCTATTTGGCGCGGCCGCGCCGTCCGTAGCGGAAGTGCCGTGCCGGTCGGCATCCGGGGAAGAATGCTGCGGCGGGGACATTCCCAATTTTGCCATATCGTTCTTTAGCAGAATCGTAAGTTCGTTAGCGGAGACCAATGGGTCGTAATAGGTCATGGTTTGTTCGGGCGCCAGCGTCGAAGCTGGTTTAAGCAGAGACTTTCCGACTGTATCGACCAAATCCTTGTATACCTGCCGGGGCAGCCCATGCCAGACAACATAAATCACATCGGCATCGGAAAAGAACACGCGCGCCTTGCTTGCGTCCTGTAGGGCCGGTTTGACGGTGAGAATGAATTCGTCCACGCTGAAACTTCTAAGATGTTCCCGCTTGATGCGCGCCAGTCCCCAGCTCAAAGTTTGTTCTGCATTGACGTTCCCGATGAAGGCCAGCAGATCCGCTTCGACATTATGTTCGACGACATTGATTAACATAAAGGGGCGCTTTCATAGGCATGGAAGACGATAACCCTAGTCTATCTAGCGCTCGTAAAGAAATGATTTCAAGGAACGATTTTTTCCGTTAATGCGTTGAATAGACTGATGTAATTCCATATGTAACATTTCTTTATAAGATTTGGCGTATATGTATTTCTGAATACTCGTCAACGACGGATACAAGAGGCGAAGCCTATGCCCCAGCACGCGCCAAACCGGAAGCTAACGATCCTTCTCGTCGAGGATAACGACTTTCTAAGAAAAACTTTTTGCGAAGCGTTCCGCGATAAACATTCGATTCTCAGCGCTTCCAGCGCTGAAGAAGGGTGGGCGCTTTATGTCGACCGGCTTCCGGACATCGTTTTTCTCGATATCGGCCTGCCCGACGCCAGCGGGCATATATTGGCGGGTCGCATCAAGGAGAAAAACCCGTCCGCCTATGTCATCATGGCGACGGCCAGCGATTATGCGGAAGATGTCGAAGCAGCTGGCCATAATCATGTCGAAGGATTCATCACCAAGCCGTTCGACAAGAAGAAAATCGAGAGCTATATCGAGAAGTATGCGGAAACCCGTCGCCAGTCGTCATAACGCATCAGCATGGAAATCTTGCATCACAAGAAAAACCACGAAGACCTTGTGGCCTACCTTCCTTCCGTCAAATCGTCGCTGCGGGAATGGCTTTTTATCGACGTTCGGCTGACGGAAAATTCCGATCCGAATTTCACCATAAACAATGCAGCGGATTTGCTCTATTCCTTGTTCGAAAACAAAGAAGGCAAACTCTATGTATGCAATGAGCGCGAAATACTTATATTGATCCATTGGGGCGTCGACTACGCTTTATCGGAAATCACCCGCACCGTCGAACGGCGTCTGCCTGAAGGCAGTTGCGATGTTCATGTCCACGAACCGACACCGGAAGGGGTGGCTCAGCTTGAATTTTTGATCACCTATGTGAAGCCCGTGTCGAATCCGACTTTTTCCGACATCCGCAATATGCGAAGGGAGAAAGTCGTGCTGGTGGCCGACGATGATATGTATATGCGTATGTTGATTAAAAAGGGGGTTCCGCAACATATCTCCGTGCAGGAGGTGGCCGACGGAAATGAAGTCGTGCCTGCTTACGAAAAATGCGCGCCCGATATCCTGTTGCTGGATATTCACATGCCGGGCATGGAGGGCACCGATGCCTTGCGCGATATTCTCAGGGTTGATCCGGACGCCTATGTGATCATGCTAAGCGCCGACAGTTCGCGGGAAAATGTCGAACGGACGACCCGGCAAGGCGCCAAAGGATTTTTGGCCAAACCGTTCACCAAGGAAAAATTGCGGGAATATATTCAAGAATGCCCGACCCTTGTATAAGGCGCAGGGAAGAAGGGTTATGCGCACCACGCGCGATCTAGGATAACAACCCGATTTTTTGAAGATGCTCTTTGACCCGCGCATATTCGCGATTTATTTTCTCGAATAATGCCGCTTGATCTTGCGGCGTTCCGTCGAAATGCTGGGCCGCGCTGCAGAATTCGGCAAGCTTCACTGCCCCGATGCCCAAAGCCCCGCCTTTGAACATGTGCCCGGCATCTTGCCATGCTTTCATGTCGCCGCTTGTCAGGGCATCGGCGAGCGTTTTCAAGTTTTTATCGGATTGTTCCGTAAAAACGCGCGTCAATTCCTTTTCCATTTCCACGTCGCCTTCCGAGAAGCTTCGCAGTTGGGATAAATCGAGGGGGGCGCCTTCGGCAAGTTCCGGCATGTCAGCCTCTTCTGTTTTAGCAAGATCGTCAAACCGTATCCATTGGCCGAGGATTTCTTTTAATTCGTCCATCCCGATGGGCTTGCTGATATATTCATCCATGCCATAGCGAAGGCATTTTTCCTTTTCCCCCACCATTGCGTTGGCGGTCATGGCGACGATGGGAACATGTTTATCCGTTCCTTTTTCAAGAGCCCTTATTTCCTTGGTGGTTTCATAACCGTTCTTTTCCGGCATGAAGCAATCCATAAGGACGACATCCCACGGCGCCTCCTGATAGCGTTTAAGGGCCTCGGCGCCGTTTCCGGCGATTTCAAAAGAACTTACGCCGAATTTTTTAAGCAGTTTAGTGATGAGCATCTGGTTCATGGGGTGATCTTCCGCGACCAGAATGCGCACGCGCTCAGGAAGAATGCTGCCGGACAGCATTTTTTTCTTGCGGATCTGTTTTTCTTTAGTCACTTGATCGGTGGTTTCGAAAACGATCGTAAACCAGAAGGTGGATCCCACGCCGACTTCGCTTTCCACGCCTATGGTTCCGCCCATTAACTCGACCAATTGCTTGGTGATGGCGAGGCCGAGGCCTGTGCCGCCATATTTCCGGGTCGTGGACGTGTCGGCTTGAATAAATTTTTCGAAAATGTGCCGCTGCTTTTCCTTAAGTATCCCTATGCCTGTGTCCATTATTTCGCAGCGAAATTCCACATGCGTGTCATCAACTTTTTTGCAAAAAGACTTTATGTCGACGCGGCCCTCATCGGTGTATTTAATCGCGTTGCCGATCAGATTGACAAGCACCCGCATAAGGCGGGTCGGATCTCCAAGAACATACGGGAAATTTTCGTTTTCTTTGTGCTGCACGAGAAAAAGGCGTTTTTCTTTCGCCGCATGGCCGAGCGCAGCAACTGTGCTGTCGAGCATATAGATCAAATCCATCCCGACGCGTTCCAGCTTCATCTCCCCGGCTTCGATCTTCGAAAGATCGAGAATATCGTTGACGATTTCCAGCAGGTTGACCGAAGAACGAAACGCGATGTCGGCAAGGCCATATTCTTCGGCGAGGCCGTATTTCTCGTCGCCGAGCTTTCCTTCTTTCAACAGGCGCAGCATGCCCAGGATGCTGTTCAGCGGCGTGCGCAATTCATGCGACATGTTGGCGAGAAATTCGCTTTTTGACGCATTCGCTTTTTCGGCCGCGTTTTTCGCGTCTCTCAGCGCGTCTTCGGCCTGCGCGCGTTCAACGACATGCACCAGCTGATTGCCGATTTCCTGCATGGCGTAAAGCAGTTCGTCGTTGACTTTGGTGACCTGGGCAAAAAAGAATTCCAGGACGTAAGCAACTTCGTCATGCACGATCAAAGGAAAGGCCAGGCCGGATTTGACACCGAGATCGGCGCGGTAATAAAGCCGCGGAAAGGTCGGGTCTTCGGCCAGATTCGTCGTCCATATGGGAATTCGCTTGTCCCACACCTGCCCCGGAAGCCCGATGCCGCGCCCGAATTTCGTTTTTTCCGCAACGTCGACAAAGTCTTTATACGATTCTTTGTCCTGCACGTGCCATAAGCCCGTCGGCTGCAAGACGTCGTTCCGAGCATCCAGAATATAGGCGTGCCCGACGGGGGAATCCATATAGTCGCACATGAGCTTCAATACGGTTTCAATGGCTTCGTCGATATTCGACGTCTTGTTCGCCGTGGCGGCAACGCTGCGGAGCAGGGTGACCGTCCGCGCCTCTTTTTCTGCCTCTTTGCGCGCCCGCATGGCCTCGGTCTGCGACATTTCGATCTCGCCGATATATCTTTGCAGCTGCCTTTCATTGCCGCGCAGCTGCTTTTCGTTGGCGATCAGGGCTTTTCTGGCGTTCTCGAGTTCTTCGCGCCAGCGGCGCACGCTATTGAACGAAAAATACCAGGCGATCGGCAGGACCGTAATGACGATAAAGCCCAGATAGAAGGTATAGGAAATCTCCCTGCCAAGGGAGGCCGATGTTTGCGACAAGACGGCGCTTGTATCTTCGCCCAATTGATGGACATCACTCGAGTAATCCTGCCTGCGCGCCGTATAGTCTTGCCCGTTTAGCAAAGCCTGCGCTTCGCCAAGCTTGCCTGCGGACGCCAAGTCGAGAACTTTTGCCTCCGTAGCCTGCAAAAAGAAATCCGTATTTTTATCGAGTCTCTGGGCCAGCTGGTATATGGCGACTTTTTCCTTGTCGCTTGGCCCGTTTCGGTCAAGCGTGGCCGCTTTCAGCTTGCCGACGACATTGTTTAAAGCGCGCGTATTATTGTCATATATGGTCTTCCATTTTGGGTTGCCGGTTACCGCGAATCTTTGCAGGGCATTCGCTATGATCGTGTCGATGTAAACGATCTGGTCGCCCATATTGCTGATTTCGATATCCCTGCGAATCTCGTGTTTCATCTCATGATCGATATAGAAACTGCTGCCGCTGGCCCATAAAACGGCCAGCAGGGTCAGCAACAAAGAGAATCCAAGGAGCTTGACCGGAAACGGATTGTCCTTTTTTGCCGCGCTGGCGGACCGCCCTTCGAAAGCGAGCGCAAAAACAAGCGCAATGGCGAAAACGACGCTGGTAACGGCGGTAATGGCGAAGGCCAGCGTATCGAAACTCTGGTTCGGATCGTGGCGGCAATGGGCGAATGGAATAAAAACCGCCGCCGCCATGCCCGTGTAATGCATGCCGCAAATCGCCGCCCCCATGACCAAAGCCGCCAGCGTTCGCCAGGCGTAGCGTATTTTGCTTTTGATGCGTCGCCCTAACGAGAAAACGATCCATAAGGCGGCGCCGGAGGCTGTCACCGCGATGGCGACGGAAAGAAAAAACAATCCCGGTTTATAGCGCAGGTCGGCATCCATGATCATTGCCGCCATGCCGGTATAGTGCATGGCGCAGATGGCAATGCCCAATAATATCGCGCCGCCCATCAGCTTCCAGGCCGAAAGCCGCTCGGATCGGGTTATGGTCAGAACGGCGCCGGCAACGATAATGGCGATTATCATGGAGGCTGCAGTCAACAACGGATCGTAGGCTACGGCCATTTTCATTTTGAAAGCCAGCATGCCGATGAAATGCATCGACCATATGCCGCTGCCCAAAGCAAACGCGCCGCATACATGCATAAGGTTGCGAATTTTCCGGTTCGGCGCGTTCGCCATCGCGGCGGCGAGCGTAAGACCGGTGTAAGAACCGAAACTCGCTACGAGATAGGAGACCAACACCAGAAACGGTTCATACACACCCGTTTCGGTATGCGCCGGGATCGGGCCGTATGTAAAAAAATGTTCGAGCATGGAGGTCGTTACGGAACAGCCGGTGTGAGGGGGTGCGCGGAACGAAGCAAGGCCGCACGAAGTCCTTGATTCGTCACCGTCAGTCTCGCCGAAGCGAACCGGTTTTCCAATGGGTAACGCAGAAGTATGCGCGGGCAGGCGGTTCGTATTCCCGAAACCGTCACTTATATGCAACTGATTCTCGCAATTTCTATTTTAAAGCGGATTTTATCGGTCGTTCAGATGAATGTAAGCTCACCTTGAGTATAGTTCTGTTCTTGCCCAGTTGATTCGTTCAGAGTTCCTAGATGAAAAAAGCACAGATTTTGAGCGCTGCTGGCCTCTTGTGCCTTGCCCTGCTGACAGGATACCCGGCGCAAGCAACGGATCGTTTCGATCTGGCGGTCGCGCTGAAAACGCTTCCCTTGCTTACGAATAAAATGACAAATCCGGCCAAGGTCGCGATTGTTTACGATTCCGCCAGCCCTGAATCGAAAGCCGATGCGGAAAGCATCCAATCGATTATCGATGGCGGTCTTGAAGCGCCCGGCAACATCAAGCTTGTCGCGTCGATGGTGGATGTGGCCGAGCTTACAAAGTTGAATGGAAAACAAATCGCGTTTCTTGCGGACGGAATTCCCTCGGCGGATGACCGGCGTATCGGCAATGGCGCTTCCGCCGCAGGCGTTTTGACCATTTGCACGAACATCGACTGCGTCAAAACCGACGATTGCATCCTCGGCGTCGTCTCCAAACCGCGGGTGGAGGTCTATTACAGCCCTGCCGCCGCCGGCAGGGCAAGAATCAGCTTCGTGTCGGCATTCACGATGCTGGCCAAACAGGTCGGGTCGATGTGAGGAGAAAGCGCATGCGAAAAAGCCTTCTGATCATTTCCGGGATTGTCGCGCTGAGCGGATACAGCGCTCCGGCGCGGGCGCAGGCGGTCGATTACGGTTCCCTGGAATCCCTGTTCGGCGAGCCGATCACGACCAGCGCGACCGGCACGCCGCAGCGGGCCAGCGACGTCGCCGCCGACATGACGATTATCACTGCCGATGAAATTCGCCGTTCCGGTAGCCGCAGCATCCCTGAAATCCTGTCGCGCGTTCCTGGACTCGACATCCTGCAGGAAGGAGCCAACACGTGGGATGTCGGCGTGCGCGGTTACCAGCAGCCATACCAGCCCCGCCTTTTGGTGCTGATCGACGGGCGTCAGGTTTTTATCGACGATTACTCGCGCATGAACTGGGATAATTTGCCGGTGAATATCGACGACATTCGCCAGATCGAAGTGGTGAAGGGCGCGAGTTCGGCCCTGTTCGGCTCGAACGCGACCGGCGGCGTCATCAATATCATTACCTATAGCCCGCTTTACGACAAAGACAACACCGTCAGTGCCAGTATCGGCACGCAAAACGAAGTGACAGGCGACGCGACGACGACCTTCGGGCTGGACGGGCATGGCGGCGTCAAATTCTCGGCGGGCGGGTTGGCGATGGACGAATTCGACACCGCGCGGCCGTCGGGAGAAGTTCCCGGAGAAATCAAGCATCCCTATCATCGCTATGCGGCGCAAAGCTCCGTTTTTAAAGTCAACAATGATCTGCAAATCAATACCGAAGCGAATTACACCGACAAAAGCGGCAACGAAGCCGACTTCGTCTATGGCCTGGTGCCGATCCAGATGACCAGCTACTCGGCGGGGGCGGGGTTTAACTGGCAAACGCCCTACGGACTTATACGCAACAATAACTACATCAATCACTATTATCTCGATATGACCTATGCGCCCAATATAACGGACGCCAACACGCTTATCGTCAGCCAACTGGAAGATCAGTTCAGGGTCGGCGCCGACAATACTTTCCGCGCCATGCTCGAATACCGGCACAAGGATTTCAAGTCGAACAACATGCCCTACCAGTACCCGCAATTCGCCGAAGATAGCTATGCTATCGGCGGCACATGGCTATGGCAGATAACCGACAAATTGTCGATGACCAACGCCCTGCGTCTCGAACGCAACGATACGGCGATGAACGGCACGCTGGTGGCGGACAGCTATTTCCCCAAAAATGCCTACGGCCAGACTTATAACACGGTCTCCGCCAATGCGGGGCTGGTCTACAAAATGACCAATCTGGACACGCTGCGCGCGACTTATGGCCGCGGCGTGCAGGATCCGAGCGAGATTGAAAACGGCTATAACAACGTTCTCAATCTCGGCGGCGGGGTCAAAGTCAATACTTTCGGCAACCCTAATCTTAAACCGACGGTCGTCGAGGATTATGAACTCGGCTACGACCGCAAGGTTCCGTCGATCTTCTCCAAATTAAAATTCTCGACCTATTACGAAATCAACCACGATCTTATCGCCTATCCCACCGTGCTGGGTTCGGAAGGAACCGGCGCCAATGGCTACTTGTCGTACCCCACCAATGTCGGCGACAGCCAGGGATGGGGCGGTGAGATCGAAATCAAGGGCAAGCATCCTTCCGGGTTTCACTGGGACGCGAGCTACAGTCTGGCGGAAGTGCGCGACTCGGGTTTAGCGGCGGCAGGGCTCCATTACTCGGGATCAGCGCCGGAACATCATTTCCGTTTATGGGGCGGTTATACGACCGGCCCTTGGGAATTCGATGCCCACGGCCAATACGCGACTTCGACCGATATGCTGCGAACAGTGTCGATCGGCAGCAACCCGACATTGGTGGCAACCGCCGGCTACTTCACGATGGGCGGGCGTATCGGCTATAAGGTCAGCGACCATGTGACGGTTGCGGCATCGTTTTTCAATGTGACTCAAGACCATCTTACGACAAGCGCATACCCTGCTATCGAACGGCAGGCGCTGCTGACGCTTACGGGAAAATTCTAGGGGAATACTCAGGCGTCGGGCAGGCGCCTATGTTGTCTTTTCCCTGTCATCTGGCCGCTTCCCCTTGTTCCTGCGGCACCCAGCCGGAGATATAGCGTTCGAATGCCTGCCTGTTAAAGGGTTTGGAAATAAATCCGCTTGCGCCCGCGGTAAACGCCTGAAGCCGGTTATCGAGATAGCCGTTCGAGCTGAACATCACGATCCGGCATTGCGGATCGTACTGGCGCATATAGTCGACTAAAGTAAGCCCATCGCAATCCGGCAAGCCGATATCGAGAAAAATGATGTCGGGGCTGAACAGAAGGTGCTTTTCGATGGCTTCGGACGCATTTTGCGCCGTCACCAACGGATAATCCTGCTTCAGGGAATGCGTAAGAATATGCCGGGTCACCGGGTCGTCATCGACGATCATGATATGCGGCTGCTTTCTTCCGTACCTGTTTTTGCAGGTTAACATCCATGCGGCCAGCAGCCTGTCAATATGCGGTATGAGGGATTTAAGCGCCGGATAGCCGGCATGCATTGTCATGGCTGTCGGCAAAGCGCGGTCGATATGCCGCTCAAGAAAAGCCGATAATTCCTGATTCTCTTCCCACACCGCGATGACATGGGAATCCGTTTGCGGTACGTTCGAGGCCATTTCCTTCCACAAGGAGGAAACGAATTCCGGGTATAGAAAACCGTCTTTCTTTTCGACAACGACAAGAACCGCGTCGTTAAGGCACAAAACGGTACCGTCGCAGTCTTTCAGCAGGGCGCGCGCTATAGCCGCTACTTTGTTTTTTTGCGTTTCTTCCAATGCTGCCGCTGAAATAATCAACGCATACCAATCGTGCCAGCAGGCCGGGTCGGCGGAAACGCTACAGTTCAAACCTCTGAGGAATGAATCGATCTTTGTCTTGTCGGTCGCAATATGCATCGCCGGCCCCCTGATTAGCATATGTATGCGGGCCGCCCGACATAGGGGCATCCGCATGATCCATCGCCTTCAATGACTGCTAAATAAATGATTATACCCTATATACATTGCGGCATACTTAACAATATCCGGCATTGTATGTATTCCAGAATACGAACAAATTAAAACAACTGTTCCATATCTTCTTTATCTTTCAGATCAAATCCAAGAAAAAGACGGGCATGCAGCTATTGCGCCTCTTCCGGGATAAGCTCCAGGCGGCAGTAGCGGTTAAGCGGGATGAACATAATTCTTGAATCCAGACTGACATGCCCAAAGTGCGGGCATTCGAAGATCGAGACCATGCCTGCCGACGCCTGCGCATTCTTTTACGAATGCGAACAATGCAAGACCGTCCTGAAACCCAATCCGGGCGACTGTTGCGTTTTTTGCTCTTTTGGGAACGTGCCATGCCTGCCCGCTCAGTTAAACTAAAACAGGAAATAGCTATTGGTGGTACAAATAGGGGTATCGTCCTTATTCCCAATAATGGAAAGACCATAATATCAGTCAGTTACATTCTTATTGTGAATGACCTTACCATTCCAAGGATACCCGCCGGGATTTACAAAACAGCCATATATAAGTATTGGGTCCAGACCCTAGTAAGCCCCCGCGCGCAAGAGAGCAGGGAACGTCTTGCAGATGATCGCGATGTCGTGCCACAGCGACCAGTTGCGCACATACCATGTGTCCATATGCACGCGCCGTTCATAGCTCACGTCGCTACGTCCGCTGACTTGCCACAAGCCGGTAATGCCGGGGCGTACACGATAGTAATAGGCTATGTCGCAGTCGTATTTGCCGGTTTCGTCGCCGACGATGGGGCGCGGCCCGACCAGGCTCATATGGCCGCGCAGCACGTTGATGAATTGCGGAATCTCATCAAGGCTGGTGCGGCGCAGAAGATGGCCGATGTGGGTGATGCGGGGATCGTGGCGCAGCTTGCGCGTGCTTTGCCATTCGGCGCGCGCGGCCGCATCGACGGCCAGATGGCGGGTGAGGATGGCGTCGCCGTCCGTTTTCATGGTGCGGAACTTAAGGCACAGGAAAGGCTTGCCGTTGCAGCCTATGCGGGCATGGCCGAAAAGAACGGAGCCGCCGTCGCTTTTGACCAGCAGCGCCACAACCAGCATAACGGGGCTGAGAAACAGCAGGGCACCGCCTGCGGCCAGAATGTCGAATCCGCGCTTGATGAGGCGCGGCAGGAATTGATCCAGTCCGCGCGTGTAGGTCAGCATCATCACGTCGTGATCGAAGAAATAGTG
>JAGWKW010000225.1 GCA_028865155.1 Alphaproteobacteria bacterium | reverse complement strand
ATGTATCGCGGCGCGCAAAATATATCCTGGTCGCGCTCGATAGCGGACAAACGCTGCTGCTTCATCTCGGCATGTCAGGGCGCATCATCCTATCGCACGAAAACACGCCATTGCAAAAACACGACCATATCAGCCTTGATTTCGACAACGGCATCCATGCGCGTTTCAACGATCCGCGCCGCTTCGGATATTGCGGCCTCGTGCCGACCGAAAAACTCGGCGGCTACAAATTACTGCGCGCGCTCGGCATCGAACCGCTCTCGCCCGGTTTTACATCCGCGAAACTCGCAGCCCTTTTGAAAGGCAAGAACACTTCCATCAAGGCCGCCCTGCTCGACCAGCGGCTCGTCGTGGGCATCGGCAACATCTATGCCTGCGAAGCCCTGTTCCGCGCGCGCCTTTCGCCGAAACGCCGGGCGGGTTCGCTGAAACCCGAAGAAATCAAAAAACTCGCCCCCGCCATCCGCGCCGTCCTGAACGCCGCGATCGAGGCTGGCGGGTCGTCCTTGCGCGATTATAGACAAGCCGACGGCGAGCTCGGCTATTTCCAGCATCACTTCGCCGTCTATGACCGCGAGGGCCAACGCTGCCCCGGCTGCGACTGCAACGTCAAAAAAACCGGCGGCATCAAACGCATAACGCAACAGGGCCGCTCAACCTTCTATTGCCCGGTGAAACAGAAATAACGCCGTTAACTATAGCCCACCGTTGCGCAACTATTAATCGTTCAACAAAATAGCGCCGTTTTTAATTTAACGGTCATTACGAATTCGCCATGCCCATTGCCGACCCCAACTACAGATATTTCGTCGCCACCCCCGGCGGACAAACGGACCGGGCCTTGCGCGACATGGAACGCGCCGCCGATGAAATCCTTGCTGCTTTCAGAGACCTCGACAAGCTCGCCCTGCCCGTCGAGCCCGTGCAGATCCGGGCTGGCGCCGCCTTCAAAGGCATTACGATGCTGCCCCCTGAAAAAAGCAAAAACGTCAGAAAGGATGCGCTTGAATGGCATAAAGCGCTGTTGCGCGATTGGTCTGCCAATACCGATGAAAGGGAAACCTTGGGGCACGGCCGCGCTTTTCTTCATTCGATCCCAGGTTTCTTAAAACCGGAACGCGTACCGACATTCGACCAGTTCAACGAAATGCAGACAGCGCTTTACACGATTATCGACAATGTGCCGGAACTTGGCCTCGACCCCAATATTGCGGGCAAAATCGCGGAAATGTCGCCCAAACCTCCTTCCAAAGCCGCGCTACCGGAAAAAGCCGTTTTGCGCGTTGGCGAGGACATCCCCATTTACCCCGAAGCCTATAAGGTCTTTGCGGAATGGGTCGTCAAGCTTCCCGCCGTTATCGAACAACGCGGCAACGACTACATGCCGCCCGACTGCACGCCCCTAACACCGAAAGCCCTCGACGAAAAAACCGAGCATATGGTACTGGAAAGCTTTCGCCACGAACACGCTATCGCGCGGACCCGAATCCTTGGCCTGCCGCGTTTCGACGTTCCCACGCCTGCGCATTAGCCAACCGCCTTTTCGACGCCTATAATGCGAATCGAAAGTTTCGCAGCGAAAAGCGGAGAAGATCGTGAAAATCCTGTTCCCGGCTATTCTGTGCGCCGTTCTTCTGTCGGCCTGCGCCGTTCAAAAGGAACCGCTCGACGTGACGACGAATCTCAACAAACAGGCGAACCTCGTCAATCAAGGGATCGCCCTGCCGCCCGTTCCGCCTGGAAGCGTTCTTGACGGCATCCCGCTTATGCAGGGGTTACAGGTTCGCAAGGACAAAGACCTGCTCGACATCCTGCCCGGCGGCGCGAACCCGAATGCCGCTACCGCGATCGGCATCGTCGATGTCGACAGCGTTTATGATTTTTATGCGCGGACATTGCCCACGCTGGGCTGGAAACAGGTCGGCCCGCGTGACTACATGCACAATGGCCGCATGCTGCACATCAATGCACGGGCGCGCCCCAACGCCACGATGACGACCGTCACCTTCGCCGAAAAGAACGTACAAGAATAAACGCCGGAAGCCCGAAGCTCCCGGCGCTTTCGTTACGACGATTTGATCTCGATCTTGCGTGCCGAGGCCTGCTCCTGCGGCATTTTCGGCAAGCTGATACTCAGCACGCCTTTTTCGAACGTCGCGGCGATACCCGACGAATCGATGGCGGTCGCAAGCGACAATTGCCGCGCGAAACTGCCCGAAGACCGTTCGGTGATGTGCCAGGTATCTTTCTTTTCGTCGCGCTCGATCTTTTTCTGGCCGCGAATGGTCAGGATGCCGTCATCGAACGTGACTTCGACGTCTTTTTCGGTCAATCCCGGCAAATCGGCCGTGACATGAAAGGCCTTGTCGTCTTCCTTGACGTCGAGTCTGACCGGAATCGCGGCGGCTTCGAGCGGCGTGGCTGGAATGCCCCGGAAGGCATCGTCGAAGGTACGCTGTAAAGCGCGCTGCATCGTCATGAACGGGTCTTCATAACGCGACGCAGGCATGAAAGAACGTAGGGACATGGGATTTCTCCTCTCCGGTTGGTTGAACCTTAAAAAGAGATAGGCGCGAAAAAACGGAAATAAAGAGACCCAAAAAATAAATCCGCCGTCTTCTTGAA
>JAGWKW010000224.1 GCA_028865155.1 Alphaproteobacteria bacterium | reverse complement strand
ATGTAAAGTGGGGCAAGGTCATGGCCACGGTCACGAAGGCCTATGATCCCGAAAACCTGACGCTGAAAGACGCGCTTGAGATCATCGCGGCGAAGGCGGCGAAACAGGCGGCGGGCGGGGGGAAGCCTGCGAAAGCGGCCAAGGTGAAAAAACCTGCCGCAAAGACTGCCAAGAAATCAGGTAAAGCAAAGGCCTAAAAAAACCCATCATCCCGGCGCAAGCCGGGATCCAGTTTTTAATCTGCTTTCTTGTCGCAAAGGAAAAGTTTTCAATCTGGATCCCGGCTTGCGCCGGGATGACGGCCCTTGCGTCGACGCCCTATACAGACAAACCGCAACCGATTACCCTGTAGGAATGAAACGCAAATCGTCAGGCCCTCACCTTGTTATCCGTTCTATGCGCCGCAAGGATGCGGCATCGGTGGCAAAAATGATGCGTGCGCTGCAAATCTTTCACGGCGATAAATCTCGTGCAACAGCCGATCATTTTGTTGATTATTGCCTTGGCGCGAAGAAGCTCAATGCCGCATGGATTGCCCTTGCCGACGGCATGCCTGCCGGATTCGCGGTCACTAGGGACTGGATGAACCTTGTGCGCGCCAAACCGACGCGAACGCTTGATCTGCTTTATGTCGAAGAAAAATTCCGGGGGTGCAGCATCGGGACGGCCATCGTTTCGGCAATAGCCGCGCACGCCTTGAAACAAGGATTCCTGCGCTTCGACACCAGCGCCGCCACAAGCAACAAGGGTGCCAATGTTTTTTACAAATCCCTCGGCTTCGAACAGACCAAACACAAGTCGAACAGATACGCCATAGACGGCGCAGCCATGAACCGTCTGGCAGAACAGAAAGACACATGAAAACAAAACCTCGTCGTCGCGACAAAGACAAATTCGGCGGCAAGCGCCGCCAGAAAACGCATAATCAGAAGACGCGCATCGTTCGCGAACGGCGCGAAGAGTCGACACGTATTGTCGGCGTTGTCAGCAAGACGAGCAATGGCTGGAAAGTGGAATCCACCAACCGGCGCGAGCGCGGCGAATATGTCCTGCATGCCAAGGGGCGGTTCCAGCTCGAAGAAGGCCAGATCGTCGTGGCGGAGAAAGTCAAATCGCGCCATCGTTTCGGGCGCGAGGCGAAGCTGATCGAAATTCTGGGCGACGTCAATGCAGCCGGCGCGGTCAGCATGATCGCGATTGCGACGCATGATATTCCAACCGTGTTTCCGAAAGAAGCGGTTGCCGAAGCCGATGCGGCAAAGCCGGTACTGCTCGGCAACCGCACCGATCTGCGCGACATTCCGCTTGTCACCATCGACGGCGCGGATGCGCGCGATTTCGACGATGCCGTGTTTGCCGAACCCCACAACGGGGGTTGGCATTTAATCGTCGCGATTGCCGATGTCGCGCATTATGTGCGCGCGGGCGGCGCGCTGGACAAAACCGCTTATGAGCGCGGCAATTCGGCCTATTTCCCCGACCGCGTCGTGCCGATGCTGCCCGAAGCGTTGAGCAACGAATTGTGTTCGCTGAAGCCCAAGGTCGAACGCGCCTGCATGGCCGCGCATTTGTGGATCGACAAGGCGGGCGAGCTGACCAAATGGCAGTTCGTGCGCGGGCTGATGAAATCGCATGCGCGGCTGACCTACGAACAGGCGCAAGCTGCCGTGGACGGCAAGCCCGACGATGTCACGCGCCCCCTGCTCGACCCGGTTTTGAAAAACCTGTATGGCGCGTTTCGCTGTTTGCTTTCTGCGCGCGGGAAACGCGGCACGCTGGAACTCGACTTGCCCGAACGCAAGGTCGAGATCGAAAACGGCAAGGTTAAATCGATCAAGATCCGCGAACGGCTCGACAGCCACCGTTTGATCGAAGAATTCATGATTACGGCCAATGTCGCGGCTGCCGCACAATTGGAAGGCAAGGGCGGCGTGTGCCTGTACCGCGTTCACGACAAGCCGACCGAGATGAAGCTGGAAGGCTTGCGCGATTTTCTCGACAGCATCGGGATCAGCCTTGTGCCCGAACGGCAGTTGCATCCGCGCTTCCTGACGCAGATTCTTGAAAACGCCGCAGGCACCGAACATGCGCAGGTCGTCAACGAAATGATGCTGCGCAGCCAATCGCAGGCAATCTACAGCCCGGAAAATATAGGGCATTTCGGTCTGGCCTTGGCGAAATATGCACATTTCACCTCGCCCATACGCCGCTATGCGGATCTTGTCGTGCATCGCGGTTTGATCCGCGCATGCAAGCTGGGCGAGGACGGGCTGACGGAAAAAGAAATCGAGAAGCTTGAGGATATTGCCGACCATATCTCGACCACCGAACGGCGCGCCGCGCAGGCCGAGCGCGATGCGACCGACCGATTCGTTACCCTTTTTATGGCCGACCGCGTCGGCGCGGTTTTTCCGGCGCGAATCAGCGGCGTGGCGCGTTTTGGCCTTTTCGCGCGGCTCGACGAAACCGGGGCCGACGGCATCATCCCGATGTCTTCATTGCCCGACGATTATTATTTCCATGATGAAAAAAGGCAGGCGCTGATAGGCCGCCGTACCAAGAAAACCTATCAGTTAGCGCAGAAAGTTACCGTGCGGCTTGAACAGGCCGACAGGCTGACCGGAAGCAT
>JAGWKW010000223.1 GCA_028865155.1 Alphaproteobacteria bacterium | reverse complement strand
CGGCCGATTCGACTAGCCGCGCCTATGGTTAAGGAAGGGCGCGATTTTCTTTGCATAAAGCCTTTCGATGTCTATAGTCGCCTCTTATCCACACATATGGGGAACGGTTCTCGTGAAGGCTCTGAAAAGTCTGGTTATGTCCGGCCGCGAAGTGCTGCCTTTGATCGAAGGCGGCAAAGGCATTTCCATCACCACCGGCCAGAGCTCCGGCGCATGGGCGGCTGCCGGCGGCATCGGCACTTTTTCGGGCGTCAACGCCGACAGTTACGACGAACAGGGCCGCGTCATCCCCCAGATCTATAAAGGCAAGACGCGCAAAGACCGGCATGAAGAGCTGATCGCCTACGGCATCAAGGGCGGCATCACGCAAGCCCGGAAAGCCCACGACATCGCGGGCGGCAAAGGCCGCCTTCATATGAATGTGTTGTGGGAAATGGGCGGGGCAGAGCGGATTCTGCACGGCATTCTGGAAGGTGCCAAAGGCTTGATCCATGGCGTGACCTGCGGCGCGGGCATGCCCTACCGCGTGGCCGAAATCGCCGCCAAATTCGGCATTTCCTATTACCCCATCGTTTCCAGCGCGCGCGCGTTCCGCGCCTTGTGGCTGCGTGCCTATAACAAATACCGCGAAGGGCTTGGCGGGGTCGTCTATGAAGACCCGTGGCTTGCGGGCGGGCATAACGGCCTTTCCAACACCGAAGACCCGAAAAAACCCGAAGACCCGATGCCGCGCGTGATCGCGCTTAGAAAGCAGATGAACGAATACGGGCTGGATGAAACGCCGATTGTCATGGCGGGCGGCGTGTGGTGGATTTCGGACTGGGAGCATTGGCTCGACAATCCGGAGATCGGCCCTATTGCCTTCCAGTTCGGTACGCGCCCCCTGCTCACACAGGAAAGCCCGATTTCCGACACGTGGAAGAAGAAGCTTCTGACGCTTAAAAAAGGCGATGTGTTTTTGAACAAGTTTTCGCCGACCGGGTTTTATTCGTCAGCTGTCAACAACGACTTCATCCAGAATTTGCGCGAAAGGTCGGAACGGCAGGTCGCCTATACGCACGAACAGGTCGGTGCGCACACACAAAGTTTTCAGGTCGGCGTTGTCGGAAGCCCTGTCTTCCTGACGCCCGCCGACGTCGCCCGCGCCACAGCATGGCAGGCTGAAGGTTTCACCAAAATTTTGCGCACGCCCGACAGCACGCTTGTGTTCGTCACACCCGAGGAAGGACGGCAGATTCTGGCCGACCAGACCGCCTGCATGGGCTGCCTGTCGGCCTGCCAGTTTTCGAACTGGTCGCAGAACGAAAAAGGCACGACCGGGCGGATGCCAGACCCGCGCTCGTTCTGCATCCAGAAGACGCTGCAGAATATCAGCCATGGCGACGACGTCGATCATTCGCTCATGTTTTCCGGCCATAACGCCTACCGCTTCGCCGACGACCCGTTCTATGCCAATGGCTTCATCCCGACGGTCAAGCAGCTGGTCGAACGCATCGCCACGGGATACTAACTCCCCATGACGGCGCCCCTGTTCTTCCTCATTGCAGGCGAGGCGTCGGGGGATGTTCTGGGCGCGCATCTGATGCGCGCGTTGAAGGAAAAGCTGGGCGGCAATGTGCGTTTCGCCGGCGTCGGCGGCCCGCATATGCAAGCCGAAGGGCTAAAGCTTTTATTCCCACATACGGAGCTGATGCATTTCGGCGTGGTCGAGGTTCTGCGCCACATCCCGCGCCTTCTGCGCCGCATCGACCAGACCGCGAAGGAAGTACTGCGCGTCGAGCCCGACGCGCTGATTACGATCGACTCGCCGGATTTCTGTTTTCGCGTTGCCAAGCGCGTCAAAAAAGCTGCGGGCAAAAAAATCCCGCTGATCCATTATGTCGCGCCGACAGTATGGGCGTGGCGTCCGGGCCGGGCCAAGAAAATCGCAAAATTTCTCGACCATCTTCTGGTTCTGTTTCCCTTCGAGCCGCCTTATTTCCTGCGCGAAGGATTGGATTGCACATTTGTCGGCCATCCGCTCGTCGAGGCCGGTGCCGATAAAGGCGACGGCGCTGCCTTTCGCGCGGCGCGCAACATTCCCGAAAACACGCCGCTTCTGACCGTTCTGCCGGGCAGCAGGCGCGGCGAAGCCGATCGGTTACTGCCGATTTTCCGCGAAACGGTGCGCATGCTGCGCGTCCAGCACGAGGATTTGCATCTGACCATCCCCACCGTGCCGCATTTGAAAAAGCGCATCGTGACAGAGGGGAAAACATGGAATGCGCCCGTGCATATCGTCGAGGGCGAGGCAGCGAAATATGACGCGTTCGCGGCGTCGGACGCCGCGCTGGCTTGTTCCGGCACGGTCGCGCTCGAACTCGCGCTGGCGGGGCTTCCTGCCGTCATCACCTATAAAATCAGCGAATTGACCGCGCGGCTTTACCGCCGCTTTATCCGCACGCCGTTTGCCAACCTGATCAACATCATGCACGGCAAGATGGTCGTGCCGGAATTTTTGCAGGAAAAATGCGAACCGCAGAAAATCGCGCTCGCGGTCGAAAGGCTGCTCAACGATCCGGGGGCGCGGCAAAAGCAGGTCGATGCGCTGGCCGCCGCCGCAGGATGGATGGGACGCGGGCAGTTTACGCCGTCGGAACG
>JAGWKW010000222.1 GCA_028865155.1 Alphaproteobacteria bacterium | reverse complement strand
CCGAAGAAGAGCACGTCTCAAGGCAATATAGTGTCGGATTGCGAATATTTTTTGCAGCCGGCAAAGAAATCAGCGTCGATTTCCGGGCGTTGAAAGACGAATATAATCCGAAGCTGCTCCACGCGATCAAGACGACTTTGCGCAAAGATGCGCTGGGTGCGGAATTGCTGGATTTTGCCGAAAAGAACGGCACCCGATTCTATCTGAAGCGGCGTTTGACGAAACAGGAATGCACCAATTACGTTTCTCTTGCCTATATGCAGGGCGGAGACATTTTCCTTATCAATACGGACGAGGCGACGGTCGGGCGTCACGCGTTTTTTCTCGGCCATGAATGTCGCCACGTTTGGCAAAGGCAGGCATTCGGCAAATTTATGGAAACAGACCGCAGCATCGACGCCGCCGTTTATTTGCGCCTGATTGAAGCGGATGCTTTTACCGTTCATGTCGCTATTGCCCATGGGCTGAAACAACAAGGAATAGATGTCGGCCCCGATTACGGCGAAACGCATGACGCGATGGTTGCTTATGAGGCAGGTCTCCGTTTCGCGGCTGACATGGAGCATCTTGCCGCACAAGATGCCAGACATGTTGCTATGAAAGGCGTTTTCCGTTTCGCCATTATGCCGGATAGCGAATTGGGCCGGTATATGCACACCTATGCGCTTGAATTCGATCGGGAACGCCAAAATGGCGATTTATCCGCCAGCATCGCACGTAGTTCATACAACCAAGCCGACTTTATCCTGCCGCTGTCGCAGGTCTATGGTGGGCGCTATCTTGCCCCAAACGACGTTCCGGGTATTCAGGCGGCGCTGTGCGAAATGGCCCGTTCCAAACATACGCGACTACCCGAACTCAAGCCTTTAGCCCTTACGCTTTAGCGATTTCCTCCAACGGCCAGCGCGGGCGCGACGCCGTATCGAGCGGGTCGGTCAGGCCGAGCCGCAGCCGTTCCAGTCCCGCCCATGCGACCATGACGCCGTTGTCGGTGCATAATTTCGGCGGCGGTGCGGCAAAGGCGGCGCCTTGTTCGGTGGCGATTTGCATCAGGCGCGCGCGTAAGACTTGGTTCGCCGCGACGCCGCCGGCAGTCACGAAAGCGGTGACATTTTCGCCGCGTTCATCGAGCATGGCGAAAGCATGCCGCACGCGGTCGGCGATACTGTCGGCAATCGCGGCCTGCAGGCTTGCCGCCATATCGGCAACAAAGGCTTGCGTATTTTCGCGTCCTTCGAGCGCGGTGCGTACGGCGGTCTTGAGCCCGGAAAAAGAAAAATCGCAGCCTTCGCGCCCGACCATAGGGCGTGGCAGGTCGAAAGCTTTTGCATTGCCGTCGCGCGCGGCCTGTTCGACCAACGGTCCGCCCGGATAACCGAGGCCCAGCATCTTGGCGCATTTGTCGAAACATTCGCCGACTGCGTCGTCGATGGTGCGGCCCAGAAGCTCATAATCGCCGACGCCGCGCACCAGCAGCAACTGGCAATGCCCGCCCGACGCCAGCAAAAGCAGATGGGGAAATGGAACGTCTTCCGTCAGCCGGGCGGTCAGCGCATGCGCTTCCAGATGATTAACGGCGATAAAGGGAAGGTTGCGCACGGCGGCAATCGCTTTACCGGCCATCGCGCCGACCATGACGCCGCCGATCAATCCCGGCCCGGTCGTGGCCGCGACGCCGGACAGGTCGGCGAAAGTCACGCCCGCTTCGCGCAACGCCGCATCGATGACGCCGTCGATGACGTCCAGATGCGCGCGCGCCGCGATTTCTGGCACGACGCCGCCATAAGGTTTATGCTCGGCAAGTTGCGATGCGACGACATGCGCGCGGATGGCGCGCGTATCGTCGACGATGCCCGCGCCCGTATCGTCGCAACTGGTTTCAAGGCCCAAGACCAGCATCCGGCAAAAATCCTTTCTTTCGCCTTTATTTAGCGACTTGTTTATCTTTTGTCGCTACCCATTTCTATGGTATCCTTCATCAAGGGCTGAATACATGCTGTCACGCAATCTTGAACGCACCTTGCATCGCGCGCTCGCGCTGGCCAACCAGCGGCGGCACGAATTCGCCACCCTCGAACATCTCCTGCTTGCCCTGACCGACGATAGCGACGCGGTCGCTGTCATGCGCGCCTGCAATGTCGATCTGACCCAGCTGCGCGCCGATCTTATCAAGCATCTCGATACGGAATTAACCGGCCTCGTCATCGATAGCTATGACGAAGAAGCCAAACCGACGGCGGGCTTCCAGCGTGTGTTGCAGCGCGCCGTCATCCATGTGCAATCGGCGGGGCGCGAAGAAGTCACCGGCGCGAATGTTCTGGTGTCGTTATTTTCGGAACGCGAAAGCCATGCCGTGTTCTTTTTGCAAGGGCAGAATATGACGCGTTTCGACGCGGTCAATTACATCTCGCACGGCATCACGAAAAGAGAAGACGGCGAACAGGCCGAAATGGATTCCGAAAATCCAGACGAAGCCCATGCCGAGGATGTCGTCAAAAAACCTAGCGCGCTGGAAAGTTTTTGCACCAACCTCAATGCCAAGGCGCAGGAAGGCGGCATCGACCCGTTGATCGGGCGCGGCGAGGAGGTTGATCGCACAATTCAGATCCTTTGCCGTCGCCAGAAAAACAACCCGCTACTGGTCGGCGAACCCGGCGT
>JAGWKW010000221.1 GCA_028865155.1 Alphaproteobacteria bacterium | reverse complement strand
CCGTGCCGGATGTCGTAATGTTTTCCGCAGGCGCGGGGCGGCTGCGGCAGGTGCGGCCTGCTGTTGCGGCGCAACAGTCGTCGCGACTTTCTGAGGAGGTTGCTGGGCGGGCGCCAGGACGAGCGGCTCTGATGTCGCGCCCTGGGGCTGCGTCACCGGCTCAAGCGCTTGCGACGAAACTGCAGGCGGCGTGATCGGCGCAAGATTGGATTGTTGAACCGGCTCGAGCGGCGAAGGCGTCGGTACCGGCATACTCCCGGCGAAGCTCGACCCGCCCGCGGGCAGAACCAGGCTTTGCCCCGGCGTGACCGTGAAAGGCGGTTGCAAATTGTTCAGAACGATCAGGTCCCGCATCGATACGTTATGCGCCTGCGCGATGGCGTAGATATTCTGCTCGCCCTGCACCGTTATCGTCTGCCCCGGCATGATGCCGCCGCGTGACGGCAGATAGGGCGGCGGCGGGTGGAAGATCGTGCAGGCTGAAAGCAGCGCGAAAATCGCCGCCAGCGATGCCGTTCTGATAAATGCCGAATGTTTCATCCGATTCGCTCCATCCCGCCCATATATTCGCGCAAGACCTGCGGCACGGCAATGGATCCGTCGGATCGCTGGTAATTTTCCATAACCGCGATCAGGCATCGGCCCAGCGCGACGCCGGAGCCGTTAAGCGTATGGACGAATTCGGTTTGCTTGTCCCCGGCGTTGCGGCAACGCGCATTCATGCGCCGCGCCTGGAAATCTCCGCAGTTCGAGCAGCTTGAAATTTCGCGATACGCATTCTGCCCCGGCAGCCAGACTTCGATGTCATAGGTTTTTCGTGCGGCAAAGCCCATATCGCCCGTGCATAGCGCAACAGTGCGGAACGGAAGCTCCAGCTTCTTCAAAACCGTTTCGGCGCATTCGGTCATGCGTTCATGCTCCGTCTGCGATTGGTCTGGTGCCGTGATGCTGACCAGCTCGACCTTGTAGAATTGGTGTTGGCGCAGCATGCCGCGCGTGTCTTTTCCTGCCGCTCCGGCTTCGGCACGGAAACATGGCGTTTTTGCGGTCAGACGCAGCGGTAGTTTTTCGCGTTCGAGGATTTCGCCGTTGACGAGGTTGGTCAGCGGAACTTCCGCCGTCGGCACGAGCCATAAATCTTCCTTCGTCGGCGCGCGCGACAAGGCGGAAGCCACGACGTCGGCAAGGCTGATCTCGCCGCGCCGCAAGGACTCCATCTCGTCCGGAGCGGCGTAATCCAGCGCGTCACGCAGCAGCTCCTCGCGCGATTTGGTGCGCGAGGCGATGAATTGCTCGTCGACGAATTTCGGCAGTTGCGCCGTGCCGAACATGATTTCGTCCCTGACCAGAAGCGGCGGCGAGACTTCGGTATAGCCGAATTCCTGCGTATGGAGGTCGAGCATAAAATCGCCGAGCGCGCGTTCAAGCCGCGCCAGCGCGCCCTGCAGGATCGTGAAGCGCGCGCCAGACAATTTGGCCGCGCGCTCGAAATCCATCAGGCCGAGTTGTTCGCCCAGTTCGAAATGCTGGCGCGGATTGTTGATCAGGTTCGGCTGGCCGACGCGGCGAATTTCCCTGTTGTCGCTTTCGTCCCTGCCATCCGGCGTGTCGTCGGCGGGCATGTTCGGCAGCGAGATCAGCATATCGTTGAGCCGCGCGGCATAGAGCCGCTCCATATCTTCGAGCTTTGCCAGCCGATCCTTGATCGCGGCGACTTCCTGTATCAAAGCTTCGGCATCCTCGCCTTTGCGCTTGGCTTCGCCGATTTTCTTTGACGTGTCGTTGCGCCTGGCCTGCAATTCCTGCATTTCGGTCTGCGCTGCGCGCCGTTCGGCATCGAGTGCGACGATGTCCATGCCCAGAGGTTCCAGCCCGCGCCGTTTGAGCGCGGCGTCGAAAGCGTCGGTATTATCGCGGATGAAACGGATGTCGTGCATAAGATTCCCTAGTTTTTCTTTTTCTCGGCCCATTTTGCGCCGAGAATGGAGAGTTCGTAAAGAAGCATCATCGGCAGCGCGAGACTCAGCATGCTGACCAGATCGGGCGGGGTCAGGATTGCGGCAAAGACGAAGACCAGAATGATCGCAAAGCGCCTGAACGCGGCCAGCTTGGCGGCAGAGACAATCCCCGCCCGCGCAAGCAGGACAAGAATGACTGGTAATTCGAACGCCATGCCGAAAGCGAAGATGACCGTCATCGACAGCGACAAATACTCGCTGACCCGCGCTTCGAGCTGGATCGGCAGGCTTTCGGTCGTGCCCGGCATCTGAAAGCTCAGAAAAAAACGCCATGCGGTCGGAAAGACGAGGTAATAGGCGACGGACGCGCCGATCAGGAAGAACACTGGCGTTGCGAGAAGAAACGGCAGGAATGCTTTGCGTTCTTCCTTGTACAATCCCGGCGCCACGAACATCCATACCTGCGCCGCGATGACCGGAAAGGCCGCGAAGCAGCCCGTCCACAAAGCCAGCTTGATATAGGTCGTGAAGGCTTCGGTCAGGCCGGTATAGATCATGCGGCGATGTTCGCCTTCGGACGCGACGGCCAGAGGATGAACGAGGAAAGCGTAAATTTCAGGCGCGAAGGCGTAGCTGACGGCAAAACCGACCAGCACTGCACCCAGCGAATAGATAAGCCGTCGCCGCAGCTCTATCAGATGCGCCAACAACGGTTGCCGCATGG
>JAGWKW010000220.1 GCA_028865155.1 Alphaproteobacteria bacterium | reverse complement strand
CAAACCGACGCACCAGTATCCGGCTTCGCGCAATTCGTCGAGCGCGCGCGCAAGATTGACGACATGAATCACCGGCACGCATTCGAGCGCGCCCGACGCCGTTTTGGCCAGCACGCCGGTCGTGGCGGGGGCGTTGCGTTCGGTCATCACCAGCGCACCCGCGCCGAAAGCGGCAGCCGAGCGCAAAATCGCGCCGACATTGTGCGGGTCGGTAACTTGGTCGAGAACGAGGACGAGATCGGGTGGCGGATCGGCCGCGATGATGTCGTTCAGGCGCGGCTCGGGCAAAGGCGAAGCTTCGACGACGATGCCTTGGTGCACGCTGCCCGGCGGCGTAAGGCGGTCGAGCTCGGCGCGCTCAACATGTTTCGCGTCGGGTCGTTTAAGCAATTCGTCGCGCGCTTCGGCTTGCGTCGCCTCAAAGGTTTTTTGCCCGGCCTCGGTCAGCCATGCGCGGTGAATCTTCCGCTTCGGATTGAGCCATGCCGCGCGCACCGCGTGAAGGCCCCAGATCAGAACCGCGTTGGGATCTTCCGGTTTCCTTTTTGCCGAAACCGATTCGCGCGGCGGGAGTTTCGCTTCTTTTTGTTTGTGTGTTTCTTTTCCACGCTGCGGCGCAAAGCGCGCGCGCTTTTTATCAGGACGAGAGCGGTTCTTTTTCATCGGCTGGTTCCGTTTCTGTTGGCCGCCACTCATAGAAGAAAAAGAGCGGCACGAAAAGCACTATGGCAAGGAAAGTGTATGCGGTCGATTTCGATAAAATTGACGCTATCTTTGTCTCATTATATACTTATAACCGCCCATGAGCGAACCGATTCCCATGTCCGACCGGGGACTGACCGTCAAGCTTGCCACCGTTATCGGCGTCAAGATTTTGCTTCTCGCGGGGATATGGTTTCTGTTCTTCAGGGGCAATTATGTCGGCGTCGATGCCGCAAGCATGGGTCGGCATATCCAGTCTTCTTCCTTTCTTCACTCCGACTAAACACGAAAAAGGCAGACTCCCATGATCAGCAATCAGCTTGTCGATCTTTCCCGCCTGCAATTTGCAGCCACGGCCATGTACCATTTCCTGTTCGTGCCTTTGACTTTGGGCATGGTCTGGATACTCGTCATCATGGAAAGCGTCTATGACATGACGGGCAAGCCGATCTATCGTGACATGACCAAATTCTGGGGCAAGCTGTTTGGCATCAATTTCGCGCTCGGCGTTACGACAGGCATCACGATGGAGTTTCAGTTCGGCACCAACTGGGCCTATTACTCGCATTATGTCGGCGATATTTTCGGCGCGCCGCTCGCCATCGAAGGGCTGATGGCCTTTTTCCTCGAATCCACCTTTATCGGGCTGTTCTTTTTCGGCTGGGATCGGTTGTCGAAGGCGCAGCATCTGCTGACCACGCTTTTGCTTGCCATCGGGTCGAACCTGTCGGCTTTGTGGATTTTGATCGCGAACGGCTGGATGCAAAACCCCGTCGGGTCGCATTTCGACTATGTGACGATGCGCATGGAAATGTCGAATTTTTGGGACGTCATCTTCAACCCCGTCGCGCAGGCCAAATTCGTGCATACGGTTTCGGCGGGCTATGTCGTCGGGTCGATGTTCGTTTTGTCGATTTCGGCTTGGTACCTGCTGAAGGGCAAGCATATCGAAATTGCGCGCCGCAGTTTTCGCATCGCCGCCGCTTTCGGATTGGCCGCGGCTTTGTCGGTCATCGTTTTGGGCGACGAGTCCGGCTATACGATCGGCGACGCGCAGCAGTCGAAAATGGCCGCGATCGAGGCGATGTGGCATACCGAGCCTGCACCCGCGCCGCTGACACTTGCGGCTGGGGTCGACGGCAAGAACATGAAGAACGACTGGTCGGTCAAAGTGCCGTGGGTTCTGGGGCTGATCGGCACCCGTTCGGTCAGCAAGACCATGCCGGGCATCATCGAGATCAAGCAGCAAAATCGCCAGCGCATCGTCAATGGCATTCAGGCGGTCAAGACGCTCGATGCGCTGCGTAAAGACCCGGCCAATGCTGCGCTCAAGGCCAAATTCGAAACCGAAAAGGCCGATCTCGGCTATGGGCTTCTGCTGCGTAAATACGTGACGAACATGGATCAGGTCACGCCCGCGATTATCGACAAGGCCGTGAACGACACGATCCCGCGGGTCGCGCCTTTGTTCTGGGGCTTCCGCGTCATGGTGCTGCTCGGTTTCTCGTTCCTCGCTTTGTTCGTGAGCTGCTTCTGGGCGAGCGTGAAAGGTAATTTCGAGAAGAAGCGGTGGTTGCTTAAATGGGCGTTCTGGTTCCTGCCGTTCCCTTGGATTGCGTGCGAAGTGGGCTGGTTCGTGGCCGAATATGGCCGCCAGCCCTGGACGATTTTCGGTGTGCTGCCCACACATATGTCTGTATCGGCGCTGTCGGTCGGATCGCTATACGGATCGTTGGCCGGATTCCTCGGCTTCTATACGCTCCTGCTGATTGCCGAAATGTATCTGATGTTCAAATTCGCGCGGCTGGGGCCTGTGTCCCACGAAGCGGCATCATCGCACTAAGCGGAGGAAAACATGCTGTCCTATGTCGTTCTGAAAGTCATCTGGTGGGTTCTGGTCGGCGTCCTTCTGATCGGCTTTGCGGTCATGGACGGACACGATATGGGCGTCGGCGCTTTGCTGCCCTTTGTCGGCAAGACG
>JAGWKW010000016.1 GCA_028865155.1 Alphaproteobacteria bacterium | reverse complement strand
GGTGCGCGATCCAGGGCCGTGTTTTCCATCCGAGCCACGAGAGTGGCCGCGGCATAGGCGTCCCGCTCGACGTAACAAACAGTTCGATAGTTTGGGATGGCGATGTGAAGGCCGAGGTCGAGGCCGCCGACGCCCGCGCAGAGCGAGATCCCGCGCAAGCTCCGCCCGCCACCGTCCGCGTCAACGCTTCGGGAGGCAGATAAAGCCATGCCATTCATCCAGACCTTGTGTTTGATGTTTTCACTATCGAACAGTCTCACAGTGTCCGACAGGTGCGGCCAAAGGGTCTGAACCGCGGTCGCACGGCCCAGACCCCATCCGCAACGGACGGATGCTTAGTTGCTTGCAGGCAGATACGGTTTGACCGCGTCAAACTTGCTGTCTTCCTGCTGGCCGAGAGCGTCCAGTTCCTGCTTGAACCCAGCGACCGCTTGCGCCGAAGCCGTCAGCGCGGACTGCGCGGCGGTGAAGGCGGCCAGCTTCGTGTTGAAATCGCTCAAAGCGTTTTCATAGCTCTGTACGACCTGATCGAGCGTGGGGGCTGTGCTGGTTCCGGCGCTCTGGCCGCTGGCATTGGGATCGGTCATACTTGTCTCCATTTGTGGGGTTGTTGAGGATAAGACTTGGGTTATTGCGTTGCGCACTCGCGCGGCCCAGGCCGCGAGAGCGTGCAGGCAATCTCTGGATACGGTCAGAAGGTTCATGGCTTCTCCGTGAATGGGTGGCGCGCGCCGTCGGCAGGCGAACATGTGCGCGATACTGTTCGATGATGTGTGATGATGTCCGACAGTGTCAGATGGTGTCGGGCGGAACGAGCAATTTACGAGGCGGTTTTATCGGCGGATTGTCCTTAAATTGCCGCGATCAGGCGATCATGTCCGCGTCATGGTCGGATGATGTCTGAAAAATCTGGGTACTGTGCGAAGGTGTGGGGAAGTGTGGGACACTGTTCGGTAATGTGCACGCCGACATGCGTGGTGCGCGTAATTCCCCAATCCTGCCGACGACTATGGCAAAAAATGTTGCATTTGTTGAGGACAAAAATGTTGCATTTGCATTTTTTTAGGAAGCGCCATCCCGCTCGTTCAGGAAGGTTGCGATTTTGGCGAGCGCAAAGACCCATTGTCGCCACGCCGTGCTGCGGTCGCATCCCAATTCCATGCATATTCTCTTCCACCGCACCTTGGCCGCGCGTTTCCAGACCAGCTTGCGCTCGTCGATTTCGATGCAGCCCATCCAAGTGAAGGTTTCTTCAAGACGGGTGATTTCTTCTGTGCGCGGGCGCAGCTTGAGCGGCGGTTGGTCTTGCTGCAAAACTTCTAGCTCGGTGTATTTGATTTTCGGCCACAGGTTGAAATACCCCTGAACCACCACCGGCGGCAGTTTTCTTAAGGTCGCCACCGCATCCTCCAATTGATCGGCGACAAGGCTCGGTGTCCAGCGTTCAGGTTTTTTCATGTTCGTGCCTTTGTTTGGGGACGGGGATGTCGGTTTTGCCGTAAAGCTTCTCGCCGATCTGGCAGAGCAATTCCTTTTCCGGCCATGTGAGGCGGCTGTCCGCGATGGAGACGACAAGGATGCCTTGTTCGCGCCAGCCATCGCGTTTGATGTCTTCGACGGGGGTGCGCTCCCCGCCGCAGGAATATGGAAACGACCTCATGCGTTGCCTCGCGCTTTGTAATGCAAAGCCCAGTCGAGAACCGCCAGCGCGCCCACCGTCTCCCGATCGACGCCGATGAAGCCCTTGCGCCGCAGGGCGTCGAGCAAGCTTTGCTGGTCGATGCCGTTGCCACCGGTGACGAGCTTGTGGACATCAGGCATCGCCACGCCGATATAGGGGATCTGCCGCCAGTCGCACCAGCCAGTGAGATGCCCCAAGAACCCACCGTAAACGATGGCGCTTTGCATGCTGGAATGATGCGGAACGTCGGCAAAGACCACCGCGTCGAAGGCACCGTATTTTTTAGAAATCTCGTCGAGCCAATAGCGGAAGCGCACGAACTTCATGCCTTCGCCTTCATATTCGGATGAGCGGAAGAATTTGTGGTTGAAGCTGATATCGCCGTCGCGTTCATGCACCGCCCAGCCGGTTTGAAGACCGAGCGTGATGGCAAGCAAGGAACAATTGCGGACGGGCGAAAATGCGAGAGCGGTTCTGTTGAGGGGAACGGGTAGCGCGGACATGATAAACCTCTGTTTCAAAAATTGCGGATTGGGTGAAAACGGCGGGGCGCATGGTGGTGCACGCGCCTTGCGCATGAATTCAGTTCGTCGCGCCATGGGCAGC
The DNA here is from genome assembly GCA_028865155.1 of Alphaproteobacteria bacterium. Taxonomy (GTDB): domain Bacteria; phylum Pseudomonadota; class Alphaproteobacteria; order UBA9219; family UBA9219; genus CAIXLI01. The sequence goes on along the minus strand of JAGWKW010000016.1, from coordinate 10,536 downwards.
CTCCCTTGGCTTGACGAGAAATTTGAAACTCCGTCCCAGCGTGCGCGTCAGCGCGTCGCCGTAATGATTTTCGAGATAGCTGGCGTGAAAGCCGGTTGGCGCAAAAATGACACCGCCGTCGATGTCGAATTGGCATGGCTCCAACCACCGCCGGATCGCACTTGCGTTGAAGGCGTAGTGGCGTTTGAGTTTTTCGAGCAGATTGTCAGGCAAAGGCGGATAGTCCGGCAAAACGACAGGTGCATCCGCTTTGCCGCCCACAGTCGCCGCGTCAGGTCGCAATCGCAATTCGCGGTCGAGCCAATTGAGCCACGCCTGCCGCCAGCCCTTGTCGCCACGCCGCAGGCCGCTGCCTTTGCCAAAACCGAAATACTGCTTGAACTTGACGGCTTGCTGGTCGACAGCAGCGTCCGACCATCCGCGCGTTCGAGCCGTCTCCCGCCAGCTTTCCGGCAACGACCAGTCGGGCGTGATGGGGATGGCTTCGGCTTTCGGTTTTGCCGCTGGGGGGCCTACAGGGGGTTTAGATTCTGGCTTATGGACTCTGGACTCTGGCTTCTGGGGCTCGGAGCCTTGCTCGGACGGCTGCTCGGTATTTTGCTCGTACGCGGCGAAAATTCCTTTGCCATTCAAGAAGCTGGCTTGTCCTCCTTTCGCGCCGTTTTGACGCAGTTTTTGACGTTTACGGTTATCGCGCACCATGCGGCGGCAATAGATACGGCCCTGGGCATCGCGGGAAAAAACACCGTTCCGTGAAAGCTCGCCGAGTAGCGATCCGACCTCCTGTTCGGAAACACCGCTTAAGCGCGCGATGTCCGTCGAGGAACAAGGTCGTCCTGCCACGGCTACGAAGCCGGTCGGGTTGGATTTTGCCGCGAGGCAAAGAAGCCGCATCCAGAGGCCTTGTGCTTCCAAAGAGCACAAGCGGAGCGCCGGGTCGTTCTCCCAGTCGTTCCAGAAAAACTTGCTCCATGGATTCGCTACATGCATGCGGCGACTCCTGAGAACAAGCAGGGTATGGTGGCGGGCGCGGTGGACACGATGCTGGATCAGGCGGCGCGCGCGGATGCGTTCAATGGAACGCCGGGATCCTTATCCGTGATCTGACGAAGTTGTTGTTCCTCGTAGTCCTTGATGTCGGCGATGCGATAAACGACATGCCCGCCGATTTTAAGAAAGCGCGGCCCTTTGCCGCGTTGACGCCAACGATCGAGGGTGTCAGGGGAAAGACCCCACCGCTTGGCGAGTTGATAAACGTTGAAGTGGATTTCTTCCATTGTGGTCTCCGCGAGAAAGTTGCGTGAGACCCTTTAATGTTCACAAATTTTTTGCCTGAAACAGATCCTGAAACGCGCCCGAAACCTATTTGCAATGCGTTGATTTATATCCAGAAACACGCCTCGCGGGTTTCGGGGAGGTTTCGGGTGGGTTTCGGGCATGAGCGTTTCTGACGATCAGGGCATGAAAAATGATTCGCAGGCCTGAAACAGGTCGCGCCAAAACGCATAGATTTTCGGTGTCGTTCGACGCGAGACTAGGCGCGCGAGCCGGTATCCTTGTGCGCTGTGAATAGCGGTCGGATATTATTGGCGATGGTCTTTGCGGCTGGCGCATCGGCGCCGAGTTTCTTTCGCGCCCATGCCTCCAGATATATGGATTCTGCGTTCGCGCTTTCCTTCAATCTTCCTTGCGTGGCACGATCCTTGAAATGGCGAACGACGACTTTCATGACGCTCGGCCTGCCGCCGACAAGCGTTGATGTGGCTCGCGTTTTGCTTTTTGCTTCGTGTAGGCGATGCTGGATCCTGTGATCGGCCTCAAAGCGGTCGCGTTCGGTGCGGCTTACTTCCAGCGCATCTATGCCGACCTTGAATCGTTCACATGCGGGGTGCAGCGTGAAGAATTCCTTGCGGTCGAGCGAGTAGAGTTTTTTGACTTCTGGAACGTCGGGCGTGCGATACATCTTTCGCAGCTCGTCGCCGTCGACGATGTAATAGCCTTTGAGGGTGGTGACGTCTTGTTGTGCCGGTACCACCTCGCCGCCGGCGGTCATCGTGAAGACGTAACGCGTGGCCACGACATCGCCCATCCAGAGCTGCACTTCCAGCCGGTTTCTTTCCGTATGATGCTCGATTTCCTTGAAGGGCAGCTTCCACCGCTCGGCAAGCTCGATTAACGAATAATGGTCTCTTTCAAATCCTGGCATAGAGAAGTTCCACCCAATAACCCAAAAAAGGTAAGTCGATAGCCACATGCTGTTTGTTGCGGTGTCGTAACAAATACACGCATGGGTAGATAAGAATCAATAAAAATGTGATTTTTTGTGGTTGTGTTTCAAGGGGATGTCGGTCTTTTGAGTGTTATTTGTGGGGGCAGGAAAAAGCAAAAACCCCTGATAAATAAGTATTAATTTTAGTTAACAACCGTGTGGATTCATGAAAATCCCAGATGTTTGCGCTGTTCATCCCAGGTCAGGGGAAACGGTTGCAGGATGTCGATGACGCGCAGTCCCTTCGGCTGATGACCGTCGAGGATCGTGCGCCGAATGTCAGGGGCCAGAAGGTTTAGCCGTAAGACACGGCAGACATAGCTGTGGGAGACCCCCATCTTTCGGGCCAGCTCTTCCGACGTTTCCATTTTGCCAAGGCCGAGGAGCTTCTGCCATTTGTGGGCGCAGAGCAGAACATGGATGAGATGACCGTTCTGTTCTGGGTCGAGCTGCGGCAAGACCTCTCTGTCGGGGAGGATGATCCGTTTGCGTCCGTTCTTGCGAACGAGCTTGGCGGGAATGTGGACGGAAAGGGGCGATTGTTTCTTCATGCCGCTGCCCGCCGTTGATAGTCGCCCAAATCGCGCGCCAGAGCCCCAAGCCCTGTGTCGCAATATTGAATGTTGATGCCTTCTTCCAAAATCGTGATCCTTTCGATCAGCAAATTGACGATGCGCGCCTGTTCGACGGGGAACAGCTCGTTCCAGACGGGATCGATGTCGCGGAGCGCTTTCTTGACCTCGCGCTCGGTGACGGATTGCTCTTTGGCTTTTGCGTGCTCCCACGTTTTGACGACAATGTCTGGGTTGCTAAATACCCCGCGCAACTGCGCCAGCACGACACCCTCCAGCTCGCCCGCGCCGACGCTGCCGACGGGGCATTCCTCGGCGAGGCCGCGTAGCTGGTGACTGGGCTTGTAATAGCGGTATTTTTTGCCGTTCTTCAGCGTGTAAACCGGCGTGTAGGGCGATCCGCAAAGGCCGCAGAAGACAAGCCCTTTGAGCAACGCGAATTCCTTGGAGGCCGAGGCGCGACTGCGCTGTTGGGGGCTTTTGACGATGATCCCATTCGCCTCGTCCCAGATTTTTTGTTCGACGATCGCCTCATGCTGCCCGTCATAGACCTTGTCCTTGTGCGCTATCATCCCCAGATAAATTTTGTTGTTAAGGATGCGGTAAAGCTGGTTTTTGCATAGCGGCGACCCGTAACGCTGGTTGCCGGTTCGGGTGATGTAGGTTTTGCTGCGGACGCCTTGCAGTCGCAATTCGCGCGCCAACAAGGCGGTCGAGCGCAGCGTGATGAAGCGTTGAAATATCTTCTTCACGATCTCGGCCTCCTGCGCGTTGACGATCAGCTTCCGTTCGACAACGTCATAACCCAGCGGGGGGCAGCCACCCATCCACATGCCCTTCTTTTTGCTGGCCGCCACCTTGTCGCGGATGCGTTCGCCCGTCAGCTCGCGCTCGAACTGCGCGAAGGACAAAAGGATGTTCAGCACCAGCCGTCCCATCGGCGTTGTGGTGTTGAATTGCTGCGTGACGGAGACGAAGCTGACATTGTGCTTGTCGAAAAGGCCGATCAGCTGGGCGAAGTCCATCAGCGAGCGCGTCAGGCGGTCGATCTTGTAAACGACCACGATATCGATTTTGTGCGCTTCGATATCGGCGATCAGGCGCTTAAGGCCGGGGCGGTTCATGTTCCCGCCCGAAAACCCGCCATCGTCGTAAAGATCGGGAACCAGCATCCAGCCTTCGTGCCGTTGCGAGGAAATATACGCCTCACTCGCGTCGCGCTGGGCGTCGAGGCTGTTATATTCCTGCTCCAGCCCTTCGTCCGACGATTTGCGGGTGTAAATCGCGCAGCGGATACGCCGCCTGACGGGTTCGTTCATTATTCGCCTTTCCTGACCATCAATCCAAAGAATGCGGGGCCTGACCATGATTTGCCGGTAATGACCTGCGCGATCCGCGACAGGCTTTTGTATTTACGCCCGTCGAAGGCGAAGCCGTCGGAGAGCACCGTCACCTGATATTCGGCGCCTTGGTAATGTCGGAAGAGGCGCGTGCCGACCACCGGCCTGTGGATCGCCTGTCTTTTCTCTTTCCTCAGATTGCCGCCGAGGCGGGTGTTGGCGAGGGCGTCGAGCCGTTTTTCCAGCGAGCCGATTTCTTTTTCCATCGCCAGCTCCTGCATCCGGTAGGTCAGGCGGCTGACGATCCACTGGCGATTGCTTCCCGGCAGTTCGGATTGATACAGCTCCTGCCAGAGCTTCTTGAGTTGGGGGAATGGCGTCGTTTGCAGCGCCGTAATTCTGGCCAAAAGTTCGTTATTCATCGTTCTGCTCCTGAACCGCAGGAACGCTCTTCTCCGCCCTGAAGTCCAGAGCTTTACGTGTCATAAACGCTTTATTTGCAGTGCTTTCTCGCAGTTTGAGACGCAGCACGCCGAGCGCCAAGAGGGAGGCGATTTCGTCTATGGCTTCGGCATTGATCGTGGGGTTGTTTTTCATGCCCCGATGATAAGCGGGGCGTGTTCAACGCCTCAACCGGATGCATTGTTACAAATCCGGCTGCATCTGGTTTTTTTGGACTCAACCGGTAAGCGGTTGGACTTACAAACGCAAAAAATCAAAACCCTTCAAAATCATGTGCTTAAGTCTCTGAACATGACGCTCATATGTTCAGAGGCTTCTCAGGAGACAGGGCATTTCAGGAGAAAAACGGGGGATTTCGGGGGCGAAAAACCCGCGCCCATGTTCAGGAGTTTTTGCAAAAATAGCTGCGTAACAAGGGCAAAACGACGCCCACCGAAAAAGGCATAAGGAAGTTTTTATTTTGAATAGTGGCGGAGAGGATGAGATTCGAACTCACGATACGGTTTTGCCGTATACCCGCTTTCCAGGCGAGCGCCTTCAACCACTCGGCCACCTCTCCGCAGTATCATCATTTCAACCGCTCGGCGTGGCCGAATGGTTGAAGCAGTCTTTGCGTGCTTTCGCACGCGGGCACTCGGCCACCTCTCCGCAAAACGCAGAATCCCTCGCGGAATCTCACGCCAGCGCACGGATATAGCTGGATTTCTTTGCCAAATAAACCCCTTTCCGCACTTGGCAAAGGCCTTTCGAAAACCCATATTCCCCCTATATCCCTCCACCGCCAAAGGTTAACGCAATGCCAGCCGAACAGATGCAATTCCGCGCCGAAGTCAGCCGCTTGTTGGACATCGTCGTCCACTCGCTCTACAGCGATAAGGAAATTTTCCTGCGCGAGCTGATCTCCAACGCTTCCGACGCCTGCGACAAGCTGCGTTACGAAGCCATCACCCGGCCCGAACTGACGGGCGACGACCCCGATTACCGCATCAATATCGCAATCGACAAAGCGGCCCGCACCATCACGCTGTCCGACAACGGCATCGGCATGAGCAGGGACGAGCTGATCGAAAATCTCGGCACCATCGCGCAGTCGGGCACGTCCGCCTTTTTGCAGCAGGTCGAGGAAGCCAGCGCAGTCGCGGTTGCGCCCGCCGGAACGGTGGGGGCAGAGCAGTCGCGCTCTAAAAAAGCATCCGGCCTGAACCAGATCGGCCAGTTCGGCGTCGGCTTCTATGCCGCCTTCATGGTCGCGCAGGCGGTCGAGGTCAAATCGCGCAAAGCGGGCACGGACGAAAGCTGGTCGTGGGAATCCGACGGGCGCGGCGAATTCACGGTCGAAGAAGACCCAAAAACCACGCGCGGCACGGACATAGTCGTTTATCTGAAACAGGGCGAAGACGAATTCCTCGACGCCGAACGCTTGCGCGCAATCATCGCGAAATATTCCGACCATATCGCCATCCCCATCCTCATCGACGGCGAAGACAAACCTGCCAACCGCGCGGGCGCGCTGTGGCTGCGGCCGAAAAACGACATCACCGCCGACCAATACAAGGAATTCTATCACCACGTCGCGCATGCGTTTGACGATGCCGCGCTGACGCTGCATTGGCGCGCCGAAGGCGTGATCGAATATGCAGGGTTGCTGTTCGTGCCCTCAACCAAACCGTTCGACCTGTTCGACCCGCAACGCCGCCATGGCGTGAAGCTTTACGTCAAGCGCGTCTTCATCACCGACCATGCCGAAGGGCTGGTGCCGCCATGGCTGCGTTTCCTGCGCGGCGTCGTGGATAGCGAGGATTTACCGCTCAATGTCAGCCGCGAAATGCTGCAAAACAACCCGATGATCGCGAAAATCCGCCAGGGCGTGACGAAAAAAGTTCTGGGCGACCTGAACAAATTCGCAACCGACGACGCGAACGCCTACGCCAAATTCTGGGACAATTTCGGCGCCGTGCTAAAAGAAGGACTGTACGAAGACCAAACCCACCGCGCTGATCTCGCCAAGCTTCTGCGCTGCCGTTCGACCGAAAGCGAGAACCTCGTTTCGTTGGCCGATTATGTCGGCCATATGAAGGATGGGCAGGCATCGATCTTCTATCTCTGCGGCGAAAGCGCGGAAAAGCTCGCGCGCAACCCGCATCTCGAAGGTTTCCGCGCCAAAGGCGTCGAAGTCTTGCTGCTGACCGACAATGTCGACGATTTCTGGCCGGCGGCGATGGGCGATTATGAAGGCAAGCCCTTCGTGTCCGTCACGCGCGCGGGCGACGAACTCGGCAAAATCGCAGGCGGCGAAGACAAAGCCAAAGAAGAAGAAAAACCCGCACCCGAAGGCATGACCGACCTCGTCGCGCTGATGAAGCTGACGCTCGGCGATGCGGTCAAGGATGTCCGCGCGTCGGACCGTTTGACGTCAAGCGCGGTATGCCTGACGGCGGACGAGGGTGATCTCGATCTTCATCTCGAACGCTTCCTGAAACAGCACAACCAGATCCGCGTGCCCAGCAAGCGCATCCTCGAACTCAACCCGAAACATGCGCTGATCGCGCAAATGGCCGAACGCGCCAAGCAAACGGGTGCGGCGGACAGCCTCAAAGACGTGGCATGGCTGCTGTTCGACCAAGCGCGGATTCTCGACGGCGACACGCTGGCCGACCCGGTTTCGTTCGGCGAACGGCTCAGCGCCGTTCTGGCGAAGGCGGTTTAGCAGTCGAGTCTTGCGTGAAGGGCGTGACCGTGGCGATGACCCCAGGTGTGAGCGTGACGCCTGTGTGGCCAATGGAGTTTATGTGAACTTTGCTCGCCATGATGGCGGACGCATTGCACTTTTCTTTCGGTAGGTTTGTAGACTGTGGAATTGTGAGCTTCGGCTTTATAGACAGCAGTTATAGAGGCAGCTGCAAGCGGAAGATCAACGCATAGAATAACTGGTAGAGAAAGCATCTCGACGGCAAAAAGGGCGCCAACAGCTTTTCTGAAAAGACTTTTCTTTTTTACAGGTTTTTTCTTTATACGTTTTCTCATCGCCGCACATATTTCTTATCAAGGAATAAATAACTAAATACATCAAATAGATGAATAAACGTATAATGCCTTATAAACGGGCGCTTTTCACAGTTTCGGGGTCGATGTTCTTTGAACCAAAGGCAGGCATTTCCCGATAATCCGTTTGATGTCCGGGAAATCCTCTTTGGCTTGGCTGGAGCTGATTCTGGGGTCGAGCTTCATTGGCGCATCGGGACCATTGCCTTTGCCAATATCAACGGAAATGGGCCGGTTTTGCTCATCCACAAAATTCTCGAAACCAATGAAAACCTTACGGCCCAAAGGATCATCCGTGGGGCGCGTCTGGCCGCGTGGAGCAGGGGGCGGCGTTACTTTCGCGATTACGCCCCGCATGCTGCCGATCGGCGAATTGTCGTATATGACCTCGACGCGATCCGCATGTGCTATGCATGTCGTGTGCGCGGCGACGTCCATTTGCTGCGCCCGTTCGCATAAGGTGCTTGCCCCCCAAAAGGCCGCCCCAACCGCCGCAGATGCCACAGCCCATTTGGTAGGGGCCTTTCGCCACCATGGCTTGGTTCCCCACTTTCTGGACTGCTTTAGTTTTCGGCTCTCAACATATCTCGCCACTTTAATGTATCCCTGCTTATCGCCAGTTCACATGGAGCGACGGGTTTCAGAAACCTTTGTCGCAACCATTCTCACGCTTTACCCGTAGCGCTTCGCCGCCCAGTCATTCGCGGCGGTGAACCGCCTCGTTGTTCTACGGACCGCTTCCGGCGTCATCCGGAAAGCGACAGGCAGTTGTCTGACGGCGTCGCGCGGATCGGTGACGTCGGGAACATGCTGTTTGAACTGGTCGAGCACGCTCATCAGAGGCACAACCGTCAAAACCTCGCTGTCCGTATTGGCGGAGGCCATGGAAGCCATCCGCCTCGGTCCGGTGAGGTCATCACGTATCTCATCAAAGCCATCGCGCGGCCCATTCCCATCCGGTGGAGTTGGCGCAGCAGGCGGCACGGGTGCGCCCGAAACCGTCGCCGTGGCCGGCTGCGCGCCAATCGCCGTGCGGAAATCGCCCACGGCTTCGGCGAGGATTTCGTTGTAATTGTGCTTCAGCACGGCCTTTTGGCGATTGTAGAAGTCGACGCGCGCCTTCATTTTTGCTTCGTCGCCCGTATTCGCGAAGATGTGTAAGTTTTGCAGATAAACATTGATCAAATGGTTCAGAACTTTTTTCATCTCCAGCTTGGTCGCGGCATCGCCTGCCGTGCCCGGCTGCTCGAGGAACGCAGCCAGACGTTGTCTGCTGCGCTCTTCGTTTCTGCGTTCGCCCGCTTGCTTGAAATGCTTGAAGGTCGACGCAAAGCCAGTTTCGACCGCCTTATATATGCTCATAAACACGGCGGACATAAAGCCTGCGGCCAAGCCGTGTTCCAGGTATTTTGCCGGGCTATTGGAAATTGCCTCGTTCAATTCAGACTGCGCCTGTGCTTGTGCAGCCATAGCTTCTGCCATGTTGACTTGGTCTTGTGCCAAGCCTTTCAGGCCTTGCTGCGCCTGCTTATCATCGCCTGAATAGCCGTTTGCAAGCCTGCTGATCTCGACGCCATTTTTTTCTTCATATGCCATATTATGGTTATTCTGCATATCGGTCTTGATGCCGTCGATATGTGCTTGTGCTTGCGCTAAGGCTTCCTGCTTTTCGTGCACGGTGGCGTTTACGATTCCATCGGGCAGCATACCGCCAAAATGGCTTTCGAACTTTGAACCGTCTGACGCGATCCATGCGCTACCCACGCTGAAAACGCCCATCAGCGTGTTGCCGACGAATTTGCGCGAACCTTCCCGCATTGCAGTCCACAAAGCGGTTACCGTTCCGACCGGCAGCAGAAGCCACGCCATGGAACCGAACTGTGCGGCCAAATCCTTGACGAAGGCTGCCGTCATGCCGCCTTCCGCCGCCATGCCGCCGATCAACAGGCCCAGTGGAACGATTGCTGCGGCGTTTTCCTTCATAAAATGCAGTGTCTTTTGCAAACCGCTTGAGCGATGATGCGTGGCTTCGGTCTTGGCCAGATTATATTCGAACAACAGCGCCGCCGTCGTGAGGGTTTCCAACTCCTGCGGCGACAGTTCGCGCCCTGTCCGACCGCGCAACGCAACCTGTTCAATGATGTCTTTCGACGACCGGTAGGCATTGGGCATAACGTGTTCACCCGATGCGCCGCCGTAAATTCCGGTGTGCATATTGTCGTCGAACATCGATTCCGTTGTAGAGGTGTTCTGCATGCCAGTTTCTCCATCATTTATGGCTTGTGTTGAAAAAGGAACTTCATCAATAGGTGTTTCTTCAATAAGGACGTTTTCGTTCATTGGTTGTGGCAGAAGATGATCTTCTTCCATAGCGGACGTTTCTTCTAAAACCGGATCTATGGAAACGTCATCTGCAGATACATCGGCAAAAACCGAGTCATGCTGCTCTTCCCGCGCGTCGGTAAGGTCGACAGCTTCCGCATCGATAACATTGTCATCGTGCGGGTAGGGAGGCTGCAGCGTTTCCAGATCTTCGTTCGTGGCGGGGCTGGCAATACGGGGCTTTATCGCGATGATCCGGTATTCGGAGTTGTCTTGCGGGCGTATGGAGCCGAGATACCACGACAAAAGAAGCGCGCGGAGATCGTCCATGGTGATGAACGGCTGCGGATAGTGCACGGTTACCCAATACGGCATATCTTCATCCAAATCAGTATCGTTTCCAAAATCTTCAGGCACAGCCATGCAAATCACCTTGAGAAAATTTTTGTTCAATGATGTTTATCTATCATTACGAAAAAACTTTCGTCAAACTAAAAATAGTAATTTATAGCCATATATTGGTAATATT
>JAGWKW010000219.1 GCA_028865155.1 Alphaproteobacteria bacterium | reverse complement strand
GGCCTTCGCGCGCGGCGAGGAAGCCGAAACGGCGGCGCCCGTTGACCTTGCCGCGCTGCTCGGCGAAATTACGGCGGCCGCGCGGCGGCAAAATCCGAATATTACGCTCGACGCGCCGACAGGCGTTGAAATTATCCTGCGCCGCAACGCCATGAAGCGCTGTCTGACGAACCTGGCCGGCAATGCGCTGCGCTATGGGAGCCGCGCCGCAATCGGGGCCGCGGTCGAAGACCATTCTGTGATTGTCACGATCGACGACGACGGCCCCGGCATCGAGGCAGCCAAGCGCGAGGAAATGTTCCGCCCCTTCACACGGCTTGAGGAATCGCGCAACCAGGCGACTGGCGGCGTCGGGCTCGGCCTGACCATTGCACGCGACATCGCGCGGTCGCATGGCGGCGACGTGACGCTCGAGGACAGCCCGCTCGGCGGGCTGCGCGCGAAAGTCTGGCTCCCGATTTAATGCCCTGGTTTATCCGATCTTTTTGAGCTCGGCCGCGGCCTGTTCCTGCAACGTGCGATTGACCGCGTCGGTCAGCCCGTCGCCGGTCAGCTCGAGCTGAACCAGGATCTGGCGCAACGTGCCCATCAGCTCGTCGCCTTGCAGCTTGAGCGACGCCCGCATCTTGTCGGCACGCTGCTGCATCTCGTCGATGCTCTTGTTCATCGTCTGCACCTGGCTATGCGCCTCGCCCACGCCCTTGCTCAACGACTGGGTCTGGTCGCTGTAGATCTGGTTGATGCCGCGCATAATGCCGGCTGCCGTTTGCGCGCCCGCCGCCATATTGTTCATATGGGCCTGAACCGCATTGACAACTTCGTCGAGCCGCTCGATGGCGCCCTGGCTCACGCTGCCGGACAGCCGGCGCGTGGCCTCGAGCTTCTCGGCGACGGTGCCGAGATGGCCGAGCATGCTCTGCAACTGCGCCAACGCATCGCCTTCGCGGTGCTTGATGCCTTCGCCTGCCTGAGCCATGCGCGCCAGCATCGCATCCATCTGCGCGCCGAAGCCGTCCAGCATCTTGGCGACTTCTGCAGTCGCTTCTTCCATTTTCTTGGTGCGCGCGTCGATCTGCTCCGACGCCGCGCCGCCGGTTTCTTCGAACCGCGCGCCAACCCGTTCGACATCGGCCACAGCGCCGACGGCGGTCGAGCGCAGCGACGCGCCGGTGCGTTCCAGCTGGGCCGTGATCTGCATCAGGCCGCGATTGATGTCGTCGATCTGGGTTTGCAGCCCATTGCGGATGCGCTCCAACTGCTCGCGGAAACCGTTGCCGGCTTCGCCCATGCGGGTTTCGGCGCGGGTGACCGCTTCCGTGATCGCATCGGTTTGCTTGGCGATGATATCGCCTGTCTGCGCCAGGCGCGTGCCGCTTGCGATCGCGCGCTGGTCGAGCGCGTCGAACTCGCGCACCAGGCGTTCGGCCGTGTCCGCCGCCTCGCCGCGTAAAGTGCCCAAACGGTCGCTGGCCCTGGCCAGCGCATCGATGCCCTTGGTCGCCTTGTCGGCCAGTTCGCGCTGCTCGCCCGACAGCATCGCAGCGCTCTGCACCATCGACGCGACCTGTTCGGCCATAATCATATTGAAGCCCGAAAGCGCCTTACCCGCCTCGTCGGCGACATTGCTGACGCGCTGCATTTCGTCGATTATGTTGTTGCGCGCCACGGACGTGACCGAGATAAAGCGGTCGGCAACGCCGACCAGAGCCTGATCGGCGTCGGAGGCATGGCTCTTGATCGCGCGGGCCGCGGCGTCCATCTGTTCGACGCTGCGGTTGATAACGGACGGAAGGTTCGTTGCCTCTTCGCGCACGAAGGACGCGCTTTCGCCGAGCGCCGATTCCGACGCTGCGAGATTGGCCCGCAGCGCATCGCTTTGCACAGCAAGCCCCTTGCTCGCTTCGGAAACATGAGTCGTCGCCTGCTGCGCCAGTTCGCCCAAACGCAGCAATTCGCTTTCCAGCGCCTGCTTGACTTCGGCGATGCGCGTCTGCGCCGCCGTAGCAAGGTCGCGGCCCTTGGCATCGCCGGTTTCGAGCGACTCGCGCAGCGCAACAAGGCGCGTGGTCGCGAATTCGGAAGCGTCGGCCAGTTGGCGCGCCTGCGCCTCGGCCTTGTCGCCGATTTCGCCGACGAGCCTCATGTGACCGCGCATCTTTTCGCCCGCATTGGCTATGCGCGCATCCGACTGCTCGGCGGTCTGCGCCAGAACGTCCGACTGCTGGCGAATTGCGGCAGCGCCGGTTTCCGTGGTGGATGCGAATTTCTGCGACGCCGTATCGAGCTGGGCGATCACGCCGCTCAGCTGCTCGATGACACGCGCGGTTTCGACCTGCATCGCTTCGCGCAGATGGCGCGCCTGCTCTTCCATGCCCGAGGTCACCGACACCAGGCCACGGACTTGCTCTTCGGCCTGCTGGCCGCTCTTGCCGATCGCCTCCGCCTGCGTGGCGAAGCCGCTCGCAGCTGTTTCAATATTGGCAAGCGCCGCCCCGGTCTTGGTTTCCATCGTATCGAGATTGGACGCGATCTTCTGCGCCCCGCTTTCCAGACGCGCCACGGCGCGGTCGGCCGCATCGGCGGTTTCGTCCTGCGCCAAAGTCAGGCGGTTCAAAAGGCCGCTGACGACGTCGCGTTGCGCGTCGAGCGAAGTGACCAGCGAGCGTTGCCGGTCGCCGATCTGCTGCACCGCCGAGGACAGGGCCGCGCTCTGT
>JAGWKW010000218.1 GCA_028865155.1 Alphaproteobacteria bacterium | reverse complement strand
GCCGGGCTTAAATCAAGATAAAAAGGCTGTTATAGCCGCAGATACGTCCGCCGGATTCGTGAAGTCCACGCGCGGATGGCGGAACGGAACCCATTGAAACCGCGCATACCATAATGTTCCCTGATGCGGCGGCTGCGCGTAATTATAGGCCGCAAGCGGACGATATGTTTCGCGTTCGGTTTCGACGTACGACAAATTCCCTTGTTCCGACCGGTAGAGCGCGAGCGCGGCCGCTTTGGCCGCCCGTTCGGCGGGTGTCAATTCGATGGTGCGCGCGGTTTCGTCCGATGCAAAAAAGCTTTGCGACCGCGCCTTGCCGCCGAAAAAATTATATTCGGCGAATTCCAAAACGCTGGCGCGGCCCTTGAGCTTTGCGCCCACGGCATTGAGCGCGTCATGGTCGGGGTTGCCGCCTTCATAGGCCGGAACCCAGATCTGGTCGGGCCGCAGCGCATCGACCGCCGCCTGCACTTCGGCGAAAACCTGCGGCAATTCGCGCCACAGGCGCCGCGCGGGGCGGTCGCTCCACCCGACAGGTTTCAGGCCGAGCATTTCGGCGGCGGCTTCGCCTTCGGCGCGGCGGATCGCCGTGCGGATGTCATAACTCTTGCGCTGCCATGCCCACATATCCTCGCGCGGCACGCAGCCATGAGTCAGGTAAAGTGCGGAAATTTCAGCCCCGTCGGCGCGAGCCCGTAGAATTGAGGCCGCGCTGGCGACGCTTTCGTCGTCGGGATGCGCGACGAGGATCAGGATGCGTTTGCCGAACATGATTGCCTTACATTTTGCCAGACGGGGAGAAAATCCTGCATCAGGACATCGTCCCAGCTTGCGAGCCTGTCCTGTCGGAATGACAGGGATGCCGTACGCATCGTTTCAATGCGCGCGGGGTTATTGGCAAGATTCTGCACCGCTTCGGCCCAATCTTCAACCCCGCTTTCGATCTGCTGCATCACATCCGGCGCGCCGCAGGCTTGAGCGACGCCGCTTTTGTGCGAGACCAGAACCGGACAGCCGCATGATAGCGCTTCGAGCCCGATCATGCCGCCGATTTCGATGTCCGACACGATGGCGAGGCAATCGACGCTCGCATAAAGCCGCGCAAGTTCTTCAGGCGCGACCCATCCGGCCAATGTTGCGTCAGATCCAAGTCGCGCGGCGATGTCGCTTTCGACCGGCCCGGTTCCCGCGACAATCAGATGCACGGTCACGCCATTCGCCCGCGCGCGAAGGCAGGCATCAAGCAGAAGCGGCGCATTCTTGCCCGCATCGACGCGCCCGACGAACAGGATCAGGAATTTGCCCGATGCGATGTTATAGGCACGTTCGACCTCGACGCGGTCGGCGCGCGACGGCGAAAACATATCCTTGTCCGCGCCCAGATGCATCGGGTGGATTTTGCCCGCTGCCCCGGCGTTTTTTGCAAAAGCGATATCTTCGGGCCGCATCGCCAGAATGGCGGCGCATTGGCGCAGATGTTTTTGCAGTCTTTTTTCCTTCTTCGCGCGCTCGCGTTCGGGGATTTTGAACAGCCGCGCCACGGCATTGCCGATTGTTTGCCCCAAAAGATGCCGCAAAGTCTGGCGCGTGAACAGCTCGGCATAGGCGGGCGTGTCGGTATGGAACGAGGTCGTAAGCGGAATGTCGTGCCAGCGCGCGATGCGTTCCGCCGTTTGCGCGAAGGCAAAAAAACCGTCGGTCGTATGGATGAGGTCGTAGCCGGGAAGCTGTTCCGCCAGCGCGGGATGGAAACGCGCCAGATCGGTATGCGCCGGAACGTAAGGCAAAAATTTCAGCCGCGCGGTGCTGAAGATGGGTGGCAAATAGCGGTAACGGACATGGGGCGACAGAATCTCATCCGCGCCAGTACCGGAAAAATAAAAAGTCAGATCGACGGGCAGCGTGTCCTGCCTTGCCGCCGCCTGCGCGACGCGTTCCCAATATTTGACATGTCCGCCCGAACCTTTTTCGCGCGGCAGATCGATCAGGACGGCGATGCGCGGCAGGGACGTCACGGCTCCAGCACCAGCTCTTTCGCGCCTTCGGCCTTCAATTGCGCGGGCGTTCCCGTCAACGTGATCGATTTGACGTTGTTCCATAGATGCACAAGGTCGCCGTAATGTTTCGAGAAGATATGGCCCGATTCCCCGGTCGCGATCATGAAGCGCGATTTGGCCGGGTCGGCAAGGTCGTAGATGCCGCGGAAACCGCCCCCATGCGTGCGCGCGAACGGCATGCCCGGCACACGCTTGAAACCGCCGCCGCGGTCGAGCGTATAAAAGTCGCCGCTGCTTTCGACGCTGAGATCGGCAATTTTATCGAACAGCGGAATATGGCTGTAGAATTTGTTGGTCAGCATCGCGACATTCTCGCGGCCCCAGCGCCATTTCGGCAGATCCGCCCCCTGCCTTTTCGTCATGAAGGCAACAGCGTCGTCGAGGCTTTCGAGCATTTCCTTGCGGCAGCCTTCATCGCCGCACCATGCCTTGGCGTGGTTTTTGACGAGCGACATCAGGGTCGAGGCATCGAACGGCCCGAGCGGCGACATATCGACGCCAAGCTTGGCAAACATGCGTTTATGGAATTCGTAAAGCCAGGCTTCGAAAATAACGGGTTCGGGCCGGTTTTTGTCCATCACGCCATTCCAGCCGCGCAGCATTTGAACGGCGAGTTTCGTGCGCGGTTTGGTTGGTTTCAGCGCCGACAGCAAGGGCAGGAAATCCTTGGCCG
>JAGWKW010000217.1 GCA_028865155.1 Alphaproteobacteria bacterium | reverse complement strand
GCTTCGCCGCCGCCCGCCTCGCGCGGCCCGCCGCCGCCAACGGCGCATCGGGCGGTGCCGACTTTTTCGGCAGCCCCACCGGTTTCCGCCTTTCCGGCTCGGCAAGCCTGAGAAGGAACCGCAACGTCCGCCGCATCGACATCGCGCTGCGCCGCGGCGAACCGACCCGGGCGCGCGAACTTCTGCACACGGATATAACGCATAACTGGATTTCGGCGCCCGATGCGGCGCAAGTGATTGCCCGTATCGCCGCTTCCTATTTCTATAACGGCGAGACCGGACAGGCGCGCAGCATGGCGCATATGTCCGCCGAAGCGGGCGTGCCGCTCGGCCTGTGGATCGAGGGATTGTCGGCGTGGAAGCAGAAAGATTATGTCGTGGCCACGCGCGCTTTTGCGAGCCTCGCCCAAACGCCCAGCCTCGCGGACTGGGATCGCGCGGCGGCTTCGTTCTGGGCCTATCGCGGCGCGCGCCATATCGACGACAAAGCGCAGGCCGTCCATTGGCTCGCGCAGGCCGCCCAATACAGGCGCAGCTTCTATGGCTATATGGCCGCGCATCTGATGGGCCATCGCGCCGAAGCTTCATGGAAGCTCCCGGCCTTTACCGCAAAGCAGGCCGCGCTGCTGGCGCGATATCCGGCCGGCTGGGAGGCGCTCGCCCTGATTCAATCGGGCCGTACCGATCTGGCCGAAGGCGAATTGCGCCGCCTTGGCCTTTCCGGCCATCATGATTTGCAAACCGCGACGCTGGCCCTGGCCGAACGCGCAGGCATGCCGTCCTTGACGCTTCAGCTCGGCGGCATCGTCACCAACAGCGACGGCCACCCGTATGACGCCGCCCTTTACCCGGTGCCGCCATGGAAGCCGGCCGGCGGATTCAAGATCGACCGCGCCCTGATTTATGCCCTGATGAAACGCGAGTCCCAGTTCGACCCCGACGCAACCAGCCAGCGCGGCGCCTGCGGCCTGATGCAGATCATGCCTTCGACCGCGCGCGGCATTTCGTCGGGCATCGCGCATACCAAGCGCGGCGCCTGCCCTGCCCGCCTGTTCGACCCGGCGACCAATATCGCGCTGGGGCAGAAATATGTGCGCGTCCTGTCGAACCAGCCCGCCATCGGCAACAACCTGATGCTGTTGCTGACCGCCTATAACGGCGGCCCGGGCAATCTTGCCCACTGGCTCGGCAGCACGGACAACAACGATCCGCTTCTGTTCATGGAAAGCCTTCCGGTGCGCGAAACCCGCGATTATGTGCAGCAGGTTTTGCTGCATTACTGGATGTACCGTTCGCGCTTGGCCGAACCCGAAATTTCAGTCGCCCAGCTTGCGAACGGCAAATGGCCGCGCTATGCGCTGCATGTCAGCGAAACGCCCGCGCATAACATTCAGGCGCAGGCATCCCTGCCGCTTGAAGTCGCAAGCCGGTAAGCGGACCACTTCTCGTTCAAATTTTCCGACCTTGTCTGCTTGGAAGCACCCCTTTGTGTTCCCTGTCCGTTCTCATTCTTTACTCATTGATTTTGCACCATTTTTGTCATGAATTCCCTTGACGCCCCAAACCATCCCATGGTATCCCATTAAGGCCCAACCAAGACCACGCCGTACCCCCGGCGCGCGCCGCGCTAAGATTCTGATTTTTTGAGGAAATTATGGCCGTATTCCTGTCCAGCTTTGTCAATCGGATTGACAAGAAGGGACGCGTCTCGGTTCCGGCCTCTTTCCGTGCCGCGCTGGGCGCCGACGCGCCCGGCATCGTGGTCTTCCGCTCGCTCCAGCATGACGCGCTCGACGGCTGCTCGGTCGCCCATCTCGAACTGCTCAGCGCCAGCCTCGAAAAGCAGGATTTGCCCTCGGATATTTTCGAGCTGATCGAAACCACGATCTTCGGCGGCTCGGTGCAATTGCCCTTCGACGGCGAAGGCCGCGTCAGCCTGCCGCAACATCTGGCGTCCGCCGTCGGCATCGACGGCGAGGCGGTTTTCGTCGGGCGGCGCAAGACGTTTCAAATCTGGAAGCCGGAAAAATTCGCGGCGCACGAAAGCGCGGCGCGCGGCGCGGCCAAGGCGAAGGACAGTTCACTGAGCAAGATCATCGCGGCGGCCAGCGCCTTCGCCAATGGAGAAGGACGCCGATGATCGCGCCTGCGCCCCATATTCCCGTCATGCTGCGCGAAGCGGTCGATGCGCTCGGCCCGCGCGACGGCGGCATCTATGTCGACGGCACATTCGGGCGCGGCGGCTATACGCGCGCCATTCTTGCAACGCCCGGCGCGCGCGTTTTCGCCATCGACCGCGACCCGGCGGCAGTCGAAGCGGGCCGCAAAATGGAAAAGGAATTCGACGGCCGCCTTAAAATTTTGCAAGGCCCGTTCGGCGCGATGGATGTTTTGCTTGCGGGCGAGCAGATCCGCGAAGTAGACGGCATCGTGCTCGACCTCGGCGTGTCGTCGCCGCAGATCGACGATGCCGGACGCGGTTTTTCGTATCAGCAGGACGGGCCGCTCGACATGCGCATGAGCGGCAGCGGCCCCACTGCGGCCGATTTCGTCAACGGCGCGGACGAACGCGAACTGGCCGACGTGCTGTACCGTCTCGGCGAGGAACGCCTGTCGCGCCGCGTTGCGCGCGCCATCGTCGAGGCGCGGCAGAACGGGAAGATTACGCGCACCGGGCAGCTCGCCGACATCGTCCGCAAGGCGGTGCCGCGCGCCGCCGACGGCATCGACCC
>JAGWKW010000216.1 GCA_028865155.1 Alphaproteobacteria bacterium | reverse complement strand
GGGATCGTCGCGGTATTTATATTCGAGGGTTCTTTCCAGCAAGGTGACGTTTTTTTCCGTTATCCTTTTCTTCTGCGGTTCGACAGCTTCATCCACCGGGAATAACCGCCCGATTGTTGTCCGGTGCTTCCCGGTTGCCTGCTGATAGCATTGCGCCAGATCCATGACGCTGCCGAAAACCATACGACCGCCGAACGGCGTATGGAGAAGGAAATTACGCACGCTTTTAATGCTTATGTTAATGGTGGGAAGCGTCATTCCATCGTCTCTCAATCGCGACTGTAATATTCATAATTTATACCACGTCCGACGCGCTGGATTACTTTCGTCGTAACATGTTGATTTAATGCATTTTCCCTATCAAGGCCGCGCCGCGCAACCCGGCCATTGCGCCGTGCTTGGCTTGAACGAAGCGTGTTTTGGGGGCTTTGGCCAAGGCATAGCGGCCCCAGCGTTTGGGCACTTCTTCGTAAAGTCCGGGCAGCTTGCTGACGCCGCCGCTCACGGCAATCACGTCCGGGTCGAAACTATGGATGATCGCGACCATCGCCTTGGCCACGACCGTATAATAGCGGTCGAGCGTTTCGGCGGCGGCACGGTCGCCCTGCCCCGCACGTTCGGCGATCATGCTTGCGCCATGCGCATCCTGCCCGGAAATTTTTTTATACAGGCGTATCAGCGCCGGGCCGGATGCCAGCTTGTCGATGCAGCCTTTCTGACTGCATCCGCACATCACGCGCTCGCCGTCATCCTCTTCATAAAAAGGCAAAGGCAAATGGCCGATCTCGCCGCACAATCCGTGCGCACCTGCGACGACTTTTCCGTTCAGGACAAATCCACCGCCGACGCCCGTCCCCAAGATCAGGCCGAAGACGGACGCATGCCCTTGTCCGGCCCCATCGACGGCTTCAGCCAGCGCGGCGCAGTTCGCGTCGTTGGCCAACCCAACCTCATGGCCCAACAATCCGCCCAAATCCTCGCGCAGAGGCTTGCCGACAAGAAACGGCAGATTGGCGACGGCATAAGGCGCGCATGCGCCGATGCTTTCCGCCTTTCCCGTTTTGCCTTCGAGTTCCGCGACGACGGCGCAGCAGGTTTCGAGAAACGCGCCGTAATCCGCCGGCGTCGGCTGCTGCGTGCGCGCGACTTCGTTGCCTTGCGCGTCGAACGCCGCGCCCGCGATCTTGGTTCCGCCGATGTCGAGACCTATGGCAATGCTCATCGCGCTTCCTTTATCGCCCGCAACACGTAAAGCCGCAGCGCGCTCGACAAATTGCCGGAGCGTCCTGCGTCGATCTTCGTCACAAGTTCATTAAGCGAAAGTTTTTCCCGCTTCGCAATCGCTTTCAGCTCCGCCCAGAATTCGGGTTCCAGAGATATACTCGTGCTGTGGCGGGCGATGCGGATCGAACGTTTCATGTCAATCCAGCGGATGCACCATTTCTTCGGGCTTGATGAGCTGGTCGAACTGCTCCGCCGTCAGCAGGCCCAGCGCCACCGCCGCTTCCTTCAGCGTCGTGCCTTCGTGATGCGCTTTCTTGGCGATTTTCGCGGCATTGTCGTAGCCGACATGCGGGTTCAGCGCGGTGACCAGCATCAAGGACGAGCCGACCAGCATTTTGATGCGCGCGATATTCGGTTCGATACCCGCGACGCAATTGTCGGTGAAACTGCGCGCCGCATCGCCCAACAGCCGGATCGATTGCAGCACGTTGTAAATGATAACGGGCTTGAAGACGTTAAGCTCGAAATGCCCGTTGGAACCGGCAACCGACACCGCGACATGGTTGCCCATGACCTGCGCCGCGACCATCGTCATCGCTTCGCATTGGGTCGGGTTGACTTTGCCCGGCATGATCGACGAGCCGGGTTCGTTTTCGGGCAGCATAATCTCGCCGATGCCGCAGCGCGGGCCGGAGCCGAGCAGCCGGACATCGTTTGCAATTTTCATGAACGACACCGCGATGGTATTCAGCGCGCCCGACGCTTCGACCAGCGCGTCATGCGCGGCCAGCGCTTCGAACTTGTTTGCGGCGGTGACGAAGGGCTTGCCGGTGATTTTGGCGACTTCGGCGGCGAATTGTTCGGCAAAGCCTTTCTTGGCATTCAGCCCCGTGCCGACCGCCGTTCCGCCCTGCGCAAGCGGGTACAGATGCGGCAGAACGGCGCGCGCGCGGACGATGGCCAGCTTGACCTGTTCCGCATAGCCGGAAAATTCCTGCCCCAGCGTCAAAGGCACGGCATCCTGCAAATGGGTGCGGCCGATCTTGACGATGTTTTTGAATTCATCCGACTTCTTCGCCAGCGCGGCATGCAGATGCTCGAGCGCCGGGATCAGAAAATTTTCAATTTCCATGACCGCCGCAATATGCATCGCAGTCGGGAAGCTGTCGTTCGAACTCTGGCCGCGATTGACATGATCGTTCGGATGCACAGGGTCTTTGCTGCCGCGCGTACCGCCAAGCATTTCGATGGCGCGGTTCGAAATCACCTCGTTGGCGTTCATGTTGGTTTGCGTGCCGCTGCCCGTCTGCCAGACGACGAGCGGGAATTCGCCATCCCATTTGCCTTCGGCGACTTCGGCGGCGGCTTTCGCAACCGCCTCGCCGATTTTGGCGTCGAGCGCGCCGAGCCGCACATTCACCTGCGCCGCCGCCTGCTTCAAAATGCCAAGCGCGCGGATCAACGGCACAGGCATCGTCTGCCCGCCGATCTTGAAATTCATCAGGCTGCGTG
>JAGWKW010000215.1 GCA_028865155.1 Alphaproteobacteria bacterium | reverse complement strand
GTCGCCTTCAAGCGCAGCGACAATTCGTGGCACGGGCACGAACCGTTCGAGGGGCCGCGCCGCTACATCATGTTCAACTGGATCCGTTCCGACGCTGCGCTTGCGAAAAACCTGATGCGGCATAAAGTTTCGGCGGCTTTCAAGCGCATCGGCCTGGCCGGTAATAGCGGCTATTAAAAGCAGGAGAGAGAAAATGGCGGCATTGGCGGCACAGAAGGACGAACCCACAGGCGCGACGGCGGCGCATTTTCTGTCGAGCCTGAATCGCGCAGCGCATATCAAGGAGCCTTATGATTACTGGCTGTTGGACGATGCGCTTCCGGCGACGACTTGCGACGCGGTTGCGGATTTGCCTTTTGCGCCGCCGTCCGGCGCAACGTTCGACGGCAGGCGCGAAAGCAACAATTCGACGCGCGTCTATTTCACGCCGGAAAACCAGTCGCAGTTCGTCGTTTGCCGCGATGTTGCGCAGGCCTTCGGCAATGCGGGCATTATCGCCGCGCTCGAACGCACGACGGGAACGGATCTGTCGTGCGGCGCGCTGCGCATCGAATACTGCCAGGACATCGACGGGTTCTGGCTCGAGCCGCATCTCGACATCTCGGTCAAGCTGTTCACGATGCTGATCTACCTATCCGACGATCCCAATCTCGCTGACGCCGGCACCGACGTTTATGACGCGACGCCCGCGCATAACCTCGTCGCAACCTCGCCTTACGGCAAAGGCAAGGGATTGATTTTCATTCCGGGTCACAACACATGGCACGGTTTCACCAAGCGCCGGATCGAAGGCCTGCGCAAATCCATCATCGTCAATTTTGTCTCGCCGGAATGGCAAAACCAGCAGGAGCTGGCTTACGCCTGATATGTGCGTTTTGCGCATACGGTAAAAAACGGCGCGGAATTTTCCGCGCCGTTGCCGTTTTTGGGTATTTGCTCCACGCGCATTCTTGATGTCAGTCAAAGGCGCGTTGCGTGCAGGACACGCTTGCGACGTGGATGCGAAATTTATCCCATGCAAATATTCTTTTATGTGGACTTGCCCTGGCGCGAGGAGTACACCGCGCGCAGTTCAAGCGGTAAGTCGCGATTCAAATCATGGTTGATGCGGTTATCATATATATTTTCGCCCTTCGCTATTTGGGGCCATGCGATCTCAAGCATATCGAGTCGATGCAGGATGTGAGTCTTTTTTCGACCGGCCGATGTCGGCGCCGCATCGCGTTACGCTAAACCGAACATACAAGCCGAATATATAGACGTTTCTATAGAAAGAAGCGAACCATGCCTATTGTCCTGAATTCACCATCCGACCTTAAAGATCTTGTCGCCCGCGCCGCTGCCGAACGTTACGAGCGTTTCTACCGTTCCTGCGCCATGGTGGAAGGCCGGCCGTTTCATACCTGCCTGCCTCGGGCTGTCCTCAAGGGGCAAACGCCGGACGCGGCGGTCATTGTGCCTGCGGGCATGGATCAGACGATATTGCAGAAGCTCGATATTCCCCCGGGCTCTGCTTTTTCCTTGACGCCGACATCTCCCTATCTTGCAGAGGCCGACGTGTTACAGGGAATGCCGCATGCGACCTGGGCGGGATTGCAATATGCAGTCGGCGGGCTGAATGTGGACAAGGTCATCATCTTCGGCAGCAACGACTGCCTGTTCGAGGATAGGGAGCAGTTCGGCGGCCCGGCGCGAAAGGGTGCAGAAAAGATATATAACGACGTCAGGAAATTCCTGGCGGGCAAAGGGATAACGAACGAAGCCGAGGTGACGGAGCTGACAGCGCGTCGCATTGTCGTCGAAAGCGTTCTGAATGCGCAACGTGGATTTTCCGGCAGCTCGCCCAAGGAAGTCTGGGGCATCTTCGTCGACAGGGACGGTTCGACTATCCGGTTGGATTCACAGGCTCCCATGGAAAAGACTTATGAAAACATGATAAGCGGCATGACGCATTTCGAAGATGCGGCCTGTCCGCATCTTCATCTCGTGTCGAATTCCTGTTCCGACTCCCGTGGGCTTGGGCAGCATTTCATCCAGGACGATGGCGTGCTGCATAACAATTCCATCGCCGCGATCGTTGCGCCATACGCGCAAAGCCACGGCGGCGTTAGCCATCCATGGAAGCTCATCGCCCATGCCTATAACAGGGGTGTCCGTTACATGACCATCAAGGGGCATGAAGATTGCGGCGGCTCGGGAGCCTTGGTTCGTTCGATGGCGTCAGGCAAGGAAAACGCGCCGCTGATCCAGAACTGGATTGCGCAGGCCGAGGAGCCGGTGCGTGCGGTTCTGGATCATGCGCATAAATGCGGGTTGTTTGGAAACGCCAACGATAATATGGGCGTCGTCGCCGATATGGCGGCGCGGGCCATGACGGTATGGAGCGCAAAAAACGTTATGGAGCGCTATGCCGATATGGTCTGCCTCCCCCTCCACATCCAACGGGATGGAAGCGTCCTGCTTCTGGATATCGATGATCCGCTGGGGCAAACCGCTCAGCCCCTGTTTCAAGCGTCGCACAAGCTCGAAGATGTGTGCGAGCAGCACGGCTGCATGAGCCGCGATTCCTCCAAGACCGAACGGCTTTCGCTGGTCGCGGATGCCATCCGGCGCAGGCAGAAACCCCCAAAATCTTTGATAGGACAGCCGGGAAGGTAAGGGCGGGGTTCGCGAGGCGGTTTGGTCATCCCAATTCAAGCCTGGCGAGGCCAATGAATATGATAATCATTCTTACTTTCATCTGGACTTCAGGCAGGGAAAT
>JAGWKW010000214.1 GCA_028865155.1 Alphaproteobacteria bacterium | reverse complement strand
ATTCGGGATAGCGCGCGCGGATGAACAGGCCTTCTTCGTGCTTGAAATGGTAATCCACATACTGGACCAGCTCGTCCAGCACCCGGCTTACCGCGTCATGCCCGCCTCCGGCTTCGTGCGCGTCGTAAACCTCGTTCAATAACGCGACAAGCTTTTTATGCTCCGCGTCGATTTCGGCGACGCCGACAGTGAAGTTATCGCTCCATTCCATAAAAGGCATGAATTACTCCCCGGTATTCTCTTCCCTGAAAATCTGCACATCGTGCGAACGGCTTTGAAAGCTGGTATGCGCCGCGGTGAAATATTTTTCAAGCTGGCTCAGGCGGCGGCGGGCTTCGGACGTGATTTCGCCGCGCGCTTCGACCACTTTGCGGACGACATCCAGCGCCGCGACTTCGCCTTCCATCGTTGCCGAATCCAGCAGCACCGACAAAGTCTCCATCGCCTCTTTTTCGTCGACGGCCAAAATCGCGGCCTGCGCGCGCACCTGCGCCCGAAGTTCGGCCGCGGTCATCGATAAATCCGGATTTTCGGCGCATAATTTTTGCAGCGTCCGGAACGCGCGCTCGTCGATGCCCTTGCTCGCCCGCACGACGTAAAGCAGCGCGCGGATCATCGCCTCGCGCAAGCCGCCGACGCGCCCCAGCTGGGCAAGGCCGTGCAGCCGCTGCCGGATGCCGCGCTCGCGGTCGACGTCGCGGTTCGCATAGCTTTTGGTATAGGGCCGCGAATTCCGCAGCCCGACCGAAGCCTGCAGCAAGGGCGAGCCATAGACTTCAAGGAAGGTTTTTTCGACCAGCATATCGCGCATGTCGCGATAGGCGTTCCATACCATGACGATATGCTTCGACACCGCTTCCTGCCAGTTCCAGAATATATTGTCGGTTCCGACAGGGCGGCGGTTGTTGCGGACGATCTCGGCCATCTGCCCGACCTGTTTCATGGCGGGATTGCGGTCGGAATAGGCCGTATAGCGCATGCGGATCGGGTGCGCGGCGCGCAGCGCCTCGGCCGCTTTTTCGTTGGCGAACGTACGGACATAGGGCGAAAGAAATGTTTCATACATGCCGCGCCAATTGTCCGAGATGCGCGACACGGTGGCGAAACGCGCGTCGTCGTTCGGGCTGTTGCAGCCATAGGCGCGGATATCGTCGAGCGTCCGGTTTTCGAAACGCAGCACATGCTCGCCCGACGCCAGGTCGGTGCAGGGCATGCCTTCTTCTTTTTCGAGGAACACGGCTTCGTAAAGGCCGGGCGGCAACGTTTCGATCAGGTCGATGTTATGGATGAACTTGTCATGTTCTTTCGACGCGACCGAGCTGGAGACAAAAATGCCCAGATGCCCCGCGCTTTGATGCATGCAGTAGATGATGGTCTGCCCGGCGGCAAGGATTTCCTCCTCGTTCCGGTACATGTCGAGGATCCAGCCCAGCGCCTGCTGCGGCGGCGTAATGTCGTCGGACATCGAACAGAAAACGATGATCGGCGCCTTGATATTGCGGATGTCGATGCGCAGGCCTTCGGAAGTGGCGAGCCGCGCCGTGCTGAGCCGGTTGCCGACGAACAGATCGTCGACGATGAACTGGATTTCCTCGCCGTTGAGCAAAATCGGGCTGCCCCACCAGCGTTCGAATTCGAGGAAGCGCGGCGCTTCGGTGTCGATCCGGGCATAAAGGTTATGCGCTTTTTTCCAGTAAGTATTGCCCGGGTTCATATTCTCGAAATTCTGTACCAGCGATGCGCCGTCGAAATTGCCGTGGCCAATATCGCTTGAAAAGGCCGCGAGCCACGAACCGCCGAGCAGCCCGCCTTTGTAGCGCATCGGGTTCTTGCCGCGCACGCCTGCCCAATAGGACATCGGCGCGCCCGCCAAGATCAGCACGCCGACCAGTTCGGGATAAAGCGCGGACATCATAGAAATCTGCCAGCCCGCCTGGCAGTTGCCGATCAGGCACGGCTTTCCCGCGTCGGGATGCAGTTCCATGACTTTGGCGACGAAGATCGCCTCGGTCTCGCAGACATGCTCGACCGTCTGGCCGGGAACCGGCTCGGGCAGGAAGCCGACGAAATAGCATGGATGGCCCGCACGCAGCGTGCTGCCGATTTCGCTGTCCGGTTTCATGCCGCCGATGCCGGGCCCGTGTCCCGCGCGCGGGTCGAAGACGACGAAAGGCCGCTTGGCCGGGTCGGTCTCGACCCCTTCGGGCGGGAGAATGCGCACCAGCTGATAATTGACCGGCTGCGCAAGCTTGCGCCCGTCGAGCAACAATTCATGTTTGAAATGCAGAACCGTCGGCGATTCGCTTTTTTCATGTTCGAGATGCGCATTGCTGCGCTGACGCAAAACGTCGGCGAACAGGATGCCGCGCTGGCATGCGTCGATCCAGTAATCCATCGCCTGCTGGAAAAAGCGGAACGGGTATGTGGACGCCTGAAACGAAGGCGGCGCGGCGCGCTGTTCGGGCTGGTCGGATTCTGCGGTTTCGGGTGGCATCGGGTGCCTTTGGGATAAAGTTTCGGCGCAGGAACGCGCCGTAACGCATAGTCTAACCTATAAAACCCCGCTTGTTAAACTATGGTTAATGGCAGGCCTGAAGGCTTTGAAAAGGCACGCGTATGTTGATTTGAAGGCTGCTGGCTTGCCAAGCCGTAGCTCGCGAAAGCGAGCGAAGGCTGGTGACCCCGGCGGGATTCGAACCCGCGACCCTCTGATTAAAAGTCAGATGCTCTACCAGCTGAGCTACGAGGTCTCTGGCACAGAGG
>JAGWKW010000213.1 GCA_028865155.1 Alphaproteobacteria bacterium | reverse complement strand
ATCCGTCTCCGGCTGGGTGCGCGGCCAGATCAGGCTGACGACAGCCCCGCCGCCGCCGCGGTCTTCGAGCGTCAGCTTACCATGATGGTCTTCCATGATCTTCTTGACGATGGCAAGGCCAAGCCCGGTGCCCTTCTTGCGCGTGGTGACGTAAGGCTCGGTCAGATTGTGCCGTTCCTCGACCGGCAGGCCTTTGCCGTTATCCTCGACCGTCAGCGTGACCGTGGCCGGATCGGCATAAAGCCGCAGGCCGACCTTGCCCTGCGGCAAGACGCCCGAAAGCGGCGGAATCCGCGCATCGATGGCCTCGACCGCGTTTTTCAGCAGGTTGGTCACAGCCTGCGCGATCTGGCGCGCGTCGCATTCGGCGATGACGATGTTGGGCTGCATGTCGCTGATGAAGCGGATATCGCCGCGGCTGCTGCTTTGCAAAAACACCGCCTGGCGGCAAATTTCCTTGAGGTCGTGCTCCTTCATGACCGGCGCAGGCATTCGCGCGAAGGCCGAGAATTCGTCGACCATGCGGCCGATATCGTCGACATGGCGCACGATGGTGTCGGTGCAGGTCTGGAACACTTCGGGGTCGGTCTTGATTTCGCCGGCATATTTGCGCCGCAGCCGCTCGGCCGAAAGCTGAATCGGGGTCAGCGGGTTCTTGATTTCATGCGCGATGCGGCGTGCGACGTCGGCCCACGCCGCCTTGCGCTGCGCCGACAGCAAATCCGACACGTCGTCGAACGTCACGACATAGCCGCGCATTTCCATATTCTCGATTTCGGATGACACCCGCACCAAAAGGGTGCGCGGCGGCTGCCCGGCGCGGCGGATTTCGACCTGCCCTTCCTTGAACCCGCTTTGCGGCATCTGCTCGATCAAATTCTGGATTTCCGGCGACAACGAAGCCAAAGGCTGGCGGTTGAACAGGCTGGCGTCGTCGACGCCGAAAAACGAAGCGGCGGACGCGTTCATCAGATTGATGCGCCCGCGCGGGTCGAGCCCGATCACGCCCGCCGAAACGCCGGACAGGACGGCTTCGGAAAAGCGGCGGCGGAAATCGAGCTGCCGGTTGGCGTCGACCAGCTCGGCGCGCTGCGCCTCGAGCTGGCTTGCCATGCGGTTGAAGGCGCGGCCGAGCAGTTCCAATTCGTCGTCGCTTTCCTCGCGCGCAGTTTCGCTAACGCGCGCGGTCAGGTCGCCGCCGCGCACGCGATCCGCCGCGCCGATCAAATTGCCGATCGGCCGCGTCAGCCGGGTGGCGAAATTCATGCCGAACCAGACGGCGGCGAGTAGCAGCAAAAGCGCGACGACGACGAAAATCGACACAATGGTGATCTGCAGCCCCGACCGCTTGACCTCAAGCTGCTTGTACTCGCTGACGGCTTTTTCCGTCGTCGCGATATGGGCCAAAACCTTGGGCTCGATAGGCCGCCCGACGAATAAATACGTATCGACGAAATTGTCGAGCCGCAGCAAAGCGCGCACGCGGTCGTCCTTGTTGTTGAGCAGCAGCACGACCTCGCCTTTTTGCGCGCGCTCGCGCATCTGGTCGGTGATCGGCTCGAAAGTCAGCGCAAAGGATAAAGGCGAGCGCGCCAAAATCCGCCCGGTGCCGTCGAAAACGATGACTTCGGGCAGATCGCGCAGGTAAGATTGCGCCGAAACCACCTCGTTGAACCGGGCAGGATCCTGCGACAAAAGCGGTGCCTGCCGGTTCAAGTCGTTGGCCATGGCAAGCGCGTCGGCGCGCAAAACCTGCTTGTGTTCGAGCAGGTAAGCCTGCGCAACCTCAAGCGATTCATTAAGCGATGTCCGCACATGGTTGGAAAACCACGTTTCCACGCCGAAATAGAAGAACGCGGCGGCGAACATCGCGACCATCAAGGCGGGCGCGGCGGCCAGCAGCGTAAACACGCTGATCATCCGCACCTGAAGCTTCGATCCCGCCTGCTCGCGCCGCCGCCGCGCCCAGATCGTATAAATGCGATGGGTGACGACGGTGCCGAGCAGAACGAGGAAAGTCAGATCGAGCAGCGACAAAATCATGACAGTGGTCGGGTCGTTGCCGAAGAAAGGCGAGCGCGTCATCGCGGTATAGGTAGCGATGCCCGACGCGACCGAGGCGATGATCAGCGCGATCACCATTTTATCGCGCAGCCGCGTGCGCATCGCCCAGCGCGCGGCGCGGTGCATCCATGCCTTGGCTTTAGACGCCGCGGTCATTGGCCACCTTTTTGCGGCGGATGCGCGCGCGCCGGGATTCGAGCCCCAGGTCGCGGATTTTTTTGCGCAGCGTGTTGCGGTTCATGCCCAGCAATTCGGCGGC
The DNA here is from genome assembly GCA_028865155.1 of Alphaproteobacteria bacterium. GTDB lineage: Bacteria > Pseudomonadota > Alphaproteobacteria > UBA9219 > UBA9219 > CAIXLI01. The sequence continues at coordinate 459 of JAGWKW010000213.1, read as the reverse complement.
GCGCAGCTGGTTGCCGTCGCATTGCGCGAGGGCGAGGCTTAACAAGGGCCGTTCGATTTCATGCAGCACGCGCCCGTACAATCCCGCCGACGGCATGCCGTCTTCATGCGCGGCAAAATAATCGCGCAAATGCCGTTCGACGCTGGCCGCCAGGCCTTTGCCCGACCCTGCATTCATGCCGCCTCCAGCGCGGTTTCGTAAAAGGCCTTGATCTTTTCGCGCGCGCTTTCCGCATCGTCGGTGCGATTGACGTCAGCGCGGAAATCGGCGGACTTCGCCAAGCCTTTCGAATACCACCCTATGTGTTTACGGGCGATGCGCAAGCCCGCATGGGAACCGTAATGCGTCAGCATTTCGTCCAGATGGCCGATCAGCGTTACATATTGCTTATGCAGTTCCGGCGCAGGCGTCAAAGTTCCGTCACGCATGTAATCGATGGTTTGCTGCAAAAACCACGGT
>JAGWKW010000212.1 GCA_028865155.1 Alphaproteobacteria bacterium | reverse complement strand
GACGACGATAGCGATTTCAGGCTTCTCCCCCGCCGGGGGCATATGTTCCGCTTCCGGCGTCACGGGAACGGTGATGCCCGTTTGCGGCGACGGCGGTTGAGGTTGCGGCATCTGGGGTGGCGGGAGCTGCGGCGACGGCATCAGGTGCGGCGTTTTTTCTTCCCCACCCGTGGTCAGCGCCGAAGGCGGCAAAACGGGGGGCTGCACCTTGACCGTTATATGCGCAGGCGGCGGCAAAGGTCGATGGCGAGGCGGCACGAAAGCCAGCCACAGGCAGGCCAGCGCGAACAGCACCCAGAACAGGGCCTGAAGCTTTTTCTTGAAAGGGAATTTTTTCATTGATGAATCCGCGCGTCAGCCCCCATATTACAAAAGATTTACTGCAAACAAGCAAGTTTTTCGCGCCCATGCCGCTGACCGCTTTCACCGATAAGCTTCGCGACGGAGGCAACCTTTCCGCCGTCGAGGCCGAAGCCGCGTTCGGCGCCATTTTTACGGGCGGCGTGGCGGACGAGGCGCTGTGCGCATTTCTGGCCGCGCTGCATAACAAGGGCGAAACAGCGGAAGAAATTCTTGGTGCCGTTCGTTCCATGCGCGCGAAGGCTGTAACGATTTCCGCACCCGCCGGAGCCATCGACATCGTCGGTACCGGCGGCGATGGGCGCGGCACACTCAATATCTCGACCGCTACAGCCTTCGTCGTGGCCGCATGCGGCGTTCCGGTCGCCAAGCACGGCAACCGCGCCGCGACCAGCAAGTCGGGCTCGTCCGACGTTCTGGCCGCGCTCGGCGTCAATCTCGATGCGCCTTTTCCCGTGCTGGAAGAATGTCTGGCGGAAATCGGCCTGTGCTTCCTGTTCGCGCCGCGCCATCACCCGGCCATGCGCCACGTCGTCGCGGCGCGGAAAGCCGTCGGCACGCGCACGATCTTCAACCTGCTCGGCCCACTGACCAACCCTGCTAATGTCAAACGGCATTTGATCGGCGTTTACGAGGCGGCGTGGCTGCGCCCGATGGCGGGAACTTTGTCTGCGCTCGGCAGCGAGGCGGCATGGGTCGCGCATGGGCAGGATGGCACGGATGAAATCAGCATTTCGACGGCGAGCGACATCGTCGCGTTGAAAAATGGCGGGATTGAGGCTTTTTCGATTGCGCCTGCCGAGGCCGGGCTTGCACTCTCGCCCGCCGAGGCCATAAAAGGTGGGGAGGCCGCCGCGAATGCCGAAGCGTTGCGGGCGGTTCTGGCGGGCGCGAAGAATGCCTATTGCGACGCGGTTATTTTCAACGCTGCCGCCGCGCTGGTTATGGCAGGCAAAGCGTCCAGTTTGCGCGGCGGCGCGGCAATGGCGACGCAGGCCATCGATAACGGCGCGGCGCAGGATATTCTGGACAGGCTGGTACACATGACGAATAAGGTTCCGGCATGAGCGACATTTTGCAAAAAATCTGCGCCGACACACGCACGCATGTCGAAAAGGCGAAAATCGAAACGCCGTTTGAGGTTATGCACCGCGAAGCTTTGCGCGCACCGCCGACGCGCGGTTTCGCCCGCGCTTTGCGGGCCAAAAGCGAACAGGACGGCTATGGTTTTATTACCGAGATCAAAAAAGCCTCGCCCTCCGCCGGGATCATCCGGCCCGATTTTTCCCCCGCCGCCATTGCCCGCGCTTACGAAGGCGCGGGCACGGCGTGCCTGTCGGTTTTGACCGACGCGCCCTATTTTCAGGGCCGCAACGAAGATTTGGCCGAAGCGCGCAATGCCTGTGCCCTGCCCGTCCTGCGCAAAGATTTCATGCTCGATGTCTGGCAGGTCGCCGAGGCGCGCGCGATCGGCGCGGATTGCATCCTGCTCATCATGGCCGCGCTCGACGACGAAACAGCGCGCGCCTTGCACGATGCCGCATCCGGTTATGGCATGGATGTCCTGATCGAAGTCCATGACCGCGAGGAACTGACGCGCGCGCTGAAACTTCCATCACGACTTATCGGCGTCAACAGCCGCAACCTGAAAACATTGAAAATCGACCTGATCGCGGCGGCGGAACTTGTCCGCGCCGTGCCGCTGGAGCGTTTCGTCATCAGCGAAAGCGGCATCTCGACGCCCACCGACATTGCCCGGATGCGTGAAGCAGGCGCCCGCGGTTTTCTGATCGGCGAGTCTTTATTGAAGCGGGACGACCCCGGCGCGGCATTACAGAAATTGCGCGGATGATTTACGCGCCTAACGGCCAAGAACCGGAAGAGAGGCATCCACACCGCGCGGCGCGGGAAACATTTTATAGTGGAATTTCTTATCCGCTGCCAAAAGGTCGAGCCAGTAACCGACCAATGCACCGGCGGCTTCCTTTCCTTTTTCATCGCCGTCGAAAACAATGCCTTCGCCAGCGAGTTTTTCTATGGCCGATGCCGTCAGCGGTTTTAGCAGGCTGTCTTTGGCCTGCACCCGGCCGTCGGGCGTCATGGAACAGACGTGAATGGCCCCCGCATCATCGCCAAGTCCTCCCGGTCGAAATCGTCGAATCCGAGCGTGAATTCATGGAATGGTTTCGCATCGATCCGCCGGTCGTCAGCATTGTATATTTCGAACTCAAGCCTGTTCGCCCGCATATAGCAAAGCACCTGTAACCTGTGCGTCTGACGGTCTGCGGCAATGCCGCCCATAACTATCTGCGCACTGCCGGAAAACAGGTCGTTGATTTTCGTGCAGCGTTTTCGCCATTCATCCGTTCGTTTCGACGGCATGGAATAGGCGGCAAAATTTATATCGTCGAGCAATGAAAACGTATCTATCGGCT